>JACMJO010000352.1 GCA_014380605.1 Fimbriimonadaceae bacterium
GATAGAGCTGCCTGACCTGTTCTTTTCTAAGGTCATGATCGGCTTCAAAGAGCCGGTAGGGCATGTCGAGACCGAAGAGGGTGAGCGTCTGATACCCTTTCTCGCGAAGATCAGCACCCAGAATCGAAGGGTCCGTGAGCGTGTGGCAATACGTCTCGCCTGGGGCCGGGTTCGGTATCTTGCCGTCCCGGGAGTCTTCAAACGACTTCCGCATCCCGGCGTATCCCTCGTCGATGTGGAAGGAGCCCGCAAAGGCGTCTTCCGGTCGGATTCCGGAGGCTCGAAGCTTCGGTAGCCGGGCGAGAAGCATGTTGATCTTGATCACCGAACCTTCATTGGCAGTCTCGGGTTGCCAGGTTTGGCCGAAGAGCTTGGCGAACGTCTTTCGCCCCGCATTCACCAAGACGTGTTTGGCCGAAACCTCCATACACTTCCCTTCATGCAGAAAACCAACCGTGTGATGCGAGGCACCCAACTCCACACTCGTGACTTCGGTGGACGACCTAATATCGACGCCGGAACGTCGGCAGCAATCAAGCAGCGAATCGACGAGCGAGCGCATGCCTCCAACCGGAACTCGCCACTCTCCGTCCCCGCCCCCGATCACGTGATACAGAAAGCACCGGTTCTGCAAGAGGCTCGCATCCATGGGGTGGGTGTGGACGCCTATCTTGGCATCGGTCATGATAAGGCCGCGAAGGACATCATCGTGTGCGTAGCGTTCGATAACTCGCCCAATAGGCTCCTCGACAAACGATCGCCAGGCCTCTTTCTCAAGGGGCCCCGTCATTCCCGATGCGAAGGACTCGCGGGAACGCAACGGCTCGAGCATCGTGGGCCAAACTCGCTTCGCGATGCATCGCTCCAGTTCCATGAGGCGTTCATAGTCGGCCCAAGCCTCGTCGCTTCCGGTCATGTCCCTCATTGATGCCTGAGACCGGGCGGGATCCTCGTTTGAAAGCAGCAACCCCTTCTGTGACCCCGATGAATCGGTGTACGGCGTGAAAGAGGCAATCGACCGCCGCTTCGTTTGAAAGTTCAGCCCGAGGTCCGACACGATTTTGTCGGGCAAGAGAGAAACCAAATACGAATAGCGCGACAGCCACGCATCGTAGTCCGGGAAGACTTGCTGGGAAGCGGTCGCTCCTCCGATCGTCGAATTTCGCTCGAGAACCAAAACCGACTTGCCCGCCAATCCAAGGTACGCGGCCGCGACAAGACCGTTATGGCCACTTCCCACGACCACCGCGTCATAGGTTGCTCGAAGGTCGGCAACGTTGTCGTTTCTTGAATTCACACCGGGAATATACTCGCGGATCGCTCTCTGCCTAACAACATCCGCAACTTAGAACGCTGCAGGCTTTTTTCCTACAGCGCTCCCCAGCAGATTAAGCCGGTGTTGAAAACATGTGACCATATGGTAACATAAACTCAATGCTAGCCGATGGGGTTTGGAAAGCTCTCGCCGATTCCACACGTAGGAGCATCATCCAGGCGCTGAGTGAGGGAAAGAAAACCACAACCGAACTGTGCGAACAGTTCGATGGCCTGACCCGATTCGCAGTGATGAAGCACCTGGACGTTCTGGAAGGAGTGGGCCTTGTAATGGTGAAACGGGAGGGACGGAACCGGTGGAACAGCCTGAACCGGACTCCCCTGGCCACGGCCGACGCGTGGCTCGCCCGCCATGTCGAGGGTCGCAGAGACATGCTCCAACGGATCAAGCGGATAGCAGAGGAGGGAACATAGGATGCCAGAGATTTTTGATGCAAAGATAGTCGTGATAAAGCTCACATACAAGATCGAAGCCCCGCTCGCGCGGGTTTGGAAGGTGATCACTGAGGAAGCGACGTTTTGGTGGGATTCCGACTTTGTCGCGCTGCCCGGTTCGCCCGGAGTCAACCTAGAACCGCATCTTGGGGGTCGAATCTACGAAGAGACGCCCGATGGAAAGGCGTTAGAGTGGGCGCGGGTGATTGCCATCAACCCCCCGACCTCGATCGACTTCCAGGGCCTCATGACTCCGGCATTCGGAGGACCAACCCTCACGACTGTCCAGCTTTCGCTGGCGGAGGTCGAGGGCGGCACGGAGATGACGATGACCGAAGGTCTGCTCGGCCGAGTTACCGACGAGGGTCTGGCCCAGATGCAGGAAGGCTGGGACTTCCTCTTCGGGCAGAAGCTGAAGAACTACGCAGAGTCAACGGCCTCGCGGGTCTAGTGGTCTGACACTTCACGGTACTATCCCCGGCTGTAAGCAAGTATACCTGATGGCAAGTGCCGCCTAGAAGGCGCCCCTGCTAGCCACCGCTTCTGGCCTTCCGAAACTCGTGCTGGAAGTAGGCGATGAGCTTATTGTCTGCGGCCAGCCTTGCCTTCCAGACCTTATCGGCCGCCAGATACTTTTCGTAGGTGGTGCCCATTCGGGCGACGTGGTCTGGGTCGAAGCAGAGGTAGACGTAGTTCGCTAGATCAATGCCTTCGACCGGGGGGTACAGGCTCAGGTCTGGCATCTCGCCGGGGAAGTCGCCGGTGGAGCTGGTTTCCTCTTTCATCTCCTTGACCCTCTGCTTGATGTCGCCGAGCCAGGTGCCGGGGAGTGAAGCGAAAGTCTTTCCGACTTCGACGATCACCTTTGGGGCGTTGATGAGCTGGTGGATCTCGGCAAATGGGCCGTCGAAAAGTCCCCAGTGGCGGCTCATCTCCTCCCGGAGGTGTCCCTGCTGCTGGATAAGCTCGGGCACATCCACGCTCTCGACCCTGCCGGTTTTGGGGTTGATCCAAACAGGCAACTCGATGAACTCGCGACGGTCGGGGTTTTCCCGAGATACGATAATCCCGAGCCAGTTTGGCGCCTCGAACTGGATCCGCTGAAACCCTTGGGCTTCCACTTCCGCCTCGGTGAAACTCTGATCGGTAAGGTTGGGCGAGCCGGGCGGGCGGGCGTTAACGCTAGCAGCAGTCTCGCCGTCTTTGAGAACCCTGACCGTAGTGAGGACAGTGGAATAGCTGTTGGCCGTGAACTCGTTCTCGTGTACAGCCCGCCCAAGAGTGAACTTGTAGCTCTTGGGAACCACCGCCGCCCTTCCTTTCAACAACGCAGGACCTTTCCCGCTATCCTTCTGCCAAGGCAACCTCATATCAATAGGTTACGGCCTTTTGGCCCCTAGTTGCGTAAATACGCGCTGGTCAACGACTGCTCACACTCCAACAGCGCCAACGGCGTCCCCTCGAATATCACCCGCCCGCCCTTGTTGCCACCCTCAGGCCCCATGTCGATGATCCAGTCTGCGTTTTTAATAATCGCCAGGTTGTGCTCGATCACGATGACCGTGTTCCCCGCGTCCACCAGCCGGTTGATGATCTTCAGCAGGTGGCCGATGTCCGACATGTGCAGGCCCGTCGTCGGCTCGTCCATCACGTAGACGCTGCCCTTCTTGTGGAGCTCGCTGGCGAGTTTGATTCTTTGACACTCGCCTCCAGACAAGGTGCTTAGCGGCTGCCCCAGAGTGAGATAGTCCAAGCCGACATCGCTCAGCGCCTGCAGTTTCCGCGTCACGTCCTTGGCCACCTCTTTGCTGTCAAAGAACTCCCGGGCATCCCGAACGGGCATGTTCAAGACGTCGGAGATCGATTTGTCGTGGAACTTGTAACCCAGCACTTCATCCTTGAACCGCTTGCCGCCGCAGATCTCGCATGGCACTTTGACCTCGTCCAGGTAAGAGACGTCGAAGTAGACCACACCCAGACCCTGACAGTTCTCGCAAGCGCCCTTTGAGTTGAAGCTGAACAGACCCGGGCTCACATTGTTGACCTTGGCAAAAGTCTTCCGGACCTCATCCAGAATGCCTGTGTAGGTGGCGGGGTTGGAGCGGCTGTTGGCGCCCACGGGCGACTGGTCGATCACGATCGCGTCAGGGTTCTGCTGGAGAAAACTCTGGTGGATAAGGGAGCTCTTGCCCGACCCGGCGACCCCCGTGATCACAGTCAGGATGCCCGTCGGGATATCCACACTAACGTCTTGAAGGTTATTAGCCCGGGCACTCTTAATGGACATCTTGCCCTTGCCCACCCGGCTATCCGACTTGACCGGCAACGACTGCTTCATGTGCCGGCCGGTGAGGGTATCAGCGTTCAGCAGGTCCGAGTAACTACCTTCGAAGACGATTGTCCCCCCTCGCGTCCCTGCACACGGCCCAACATCCACCACATGATCGGCGACTTTGATGACGTCGGGATCGTGCTCCACCACAATCACGCTGTTGCCCTTGTCGCGCAGTTTCTGCAGGAGCTCATTCAGGCGGTGGACATCGCGCGGATGCATGCCGATGCTGGGCTCATCAAAGATGTACAGGACATCCACCAGGCTGCTGCCCAGGTGCTTGACCATCTTGATGCGTTGCGATTCGCCACCCGATAGCGTATCGGTCTCCCGGCTCAGGCTGAGGTACTCCAGGCCGATATCGATCATGTGCTGGATGCGCTCGACCAGAGAGGCGACCATCGGCGCCGCCACCGGATCCTTAATAGCACGGACTACTTCTATGAGCTCGTCAACCTCCATCGCCGCTAGCTGCGCGATGTTGTAGTCATTGATCTTGCAGGCCAGCACCGCCTGGCTCAGACGTGCGCCCTTGCAGAGATAGCATGGCCCGTACGTCATGTAAGGCGTGACCGATTTCTGAGTGCGCTCGGAATAGGTTTTAATGTCGCCGGTGATGTACTTCCGGCTGAACTTATCGACAATGCCTTCGGTGGTCAGGTTGATGCCTTTGCCGCCAAAATCCATCTTGACCTTGTAGGGTTTGGCATGGAGGAGATTGTTCATCTCCTCCTCGCTGTAGTCTTTGAGCTTCTTGGCGGGGTCGAACAAGCCCGATTGGATCAAAGTATTCCAGCCCCAGCTATCAACCGCATATTCGGAATACAGGATCGCGCCTTCGGTCAGAGACTTGGAGGTGTCGAGGAACTTGTCCAGATCCACCCCGATCTTGCGGCCGATGCCGTTGCACTCCGGGCACATGCCCTGCGGATCGTTGAAGGAGAAGACGTTGGTATAGCCCACGTACGGCTGGCCCACTCGCGAGTACAGCAAGCGCAACACCGAATAGATATCGGTGATCGTGCCTACCGTCGAGTGCGATCCGCCGCCCAGGCGTTTCTGGTCGACCACGATCGCCATGCTCAAGTTCTCGATGGCGTCGGCTTCGGGCTGAGCGTATCGGGGAAGGAAGTTTCGGACAAACGTGCTGAATGTCTCGTTGAGCTGTCGGCGGGCTTCCGAGGCGATGGTGTCGAAGACGATGGACGACTTGCCGGAGCCCGACACCCCGGTAAAGATGGTGATCTTGCGCTTGGGAATCTGAAGCGAGACGTCCTTGAGGTTGTTCTCGCGCGCGCCGCGGATGTTGATGTATTCCTGGTTCATAGGCGACCTCTTCTTTACCTGGCATCCCGGGACTCACGCCCAACGCCAATCCCAAAAAATGGTCGATCGTAAATCGTCAATGGTCAATCCAGTGCCGCCTATACTGAACGCAGCCATGACTTCTGCCATTCAGCTATTCATCGCGATTGTCACAACGCAAGCTACCCAAGGAGCCGAATCTGGGGGCTCCCTCAAGCTAGAGCAAGCCGCCTATGACGTCCAGTTCTACGACATCTCAATCAAGGTCGATCCGGCGAAGAAGATTCTATCTGGCACCACCATCATGGAAGCCAAGACCGTGATCCCGACGGCGAGCATTTTGATCGACCTGGACGATCCGTACACCGTTTCCAAGATCACCGATCGTAAGATCCCATTGCGCTTTGAGCGGTTGAAGGGGATGATCCGGGTCTATTTTCCACTCTCCAAACAACCCGGCGATCCCATCCACGTGGAGACGACTTACTCAGGTTCGCCGCTAGTGGCCCGCAACGCTCCTTGGGATGGCGGCATCATGTGGTCCAAGACTCCAAGCGGTGCGGATTGGGTTTCGGTTGCCCTGCAGGGAGCTGGCGCGGACCTCATCTTCCCTTGCAAAGACCACCCGTCCGACCGTCCCAACCACGCCACCATGCGCCTAACCGTTCCGGACCCGCTGATCGCGGTGGGACCGGGCAAGCTTGAGAAGACTGAGAAGACCTCCTCCCGGACGTCAACTTATACGTGGCGTATGGCGCTGCCTATCAACAACTATTCGCTAGTCTTCAACGCGGCGCCGTACACGCTGTTGAAGGACTCGATGAAGTCGATCACAGGCGAAACCATCCCCATCTACTATTACGTGCTCCCTGAAAACAAAGGCAAGGCTCCAAAGCTTATCGAGGAGCTGAAGAAATACCTCGCATTTATGGAGAAGTACTGCGGTCCATTTCCTTTCCGAACCGTTAAATGTGGGATCGTCGAGACACCGCACCTGGGAATGGAGCATTCGACTGCAATCGCTTACGGGAATCGCTACCGGTTCGCGCCCGATGGCCTTGATTGGCTACTCCTCCATGAGTTCGGCCACGAGTGGTGGGCCAATCTTGTCTCCAACGCGGACTGGCGGGACATGTGGATCCACGAAGGTTTCCAGAGCTTTTTGGATACTTTTTATATCGAGCAAACTCGGGGCAAGGAGGCTTACTTCACCGCCATGAAGGGCCGCCGCCGCGCCATTCGCAACACCGCGCCTGTTGCACCCAGGGCCGAAACCTCCAGCGCGGCCTACGGCGGCGATATCTACGACAAAGGCGCCCTCGCTCTCCATTCTCTGCGCTACCTCATTGGCGATGAGGCCTTCTTACGTTCGATTCGCCGCATGGCCTATCCAACGCCCGAGTCGGAAAAGTGGGTCGATGGTCGCGCGCTGCGGCTGGTCACAACCGATGACTACGTGAACATCGCTTCCACTGAGGCTAAGCGTGACCTGCGCTGGTTCTTTGAGGTGTATGTTCGCCAAGCCAAGCTGCCAACTCTCAAGACCGAGTCTTCCAATAGCGTTTTGAGACTCGAGTGGGCTGCTCCGGATGGTCTCCCGTTCCCGATGCCGATCGACGTGGTGGTCGGCGGGAAGACGGTCCGGGTGCCGATGACGGGCGGCAAGGGTTCGGTGAACTACACCGGAGCTGTGCCGGTGGTCGATCCAAACGGTTGGGTGCTGAAGGGGTAGGCAGTTGGCAGGAAGTAAGGACCTGTTTCTGGACATAGAGGGCGAAGCCGGTTGCTTGCGATTATCGCGGGATTTTTACGCGAGAGTGGCTAGCGACCCGGACTTGAGAACGTTGTTCCCTGGCAAGTCCCTTCGGTGTGCCACCGAGGAGTTTGCCGCATTTCTGGTCCAGTTCTTTGACGGCGATGAGAGCCGAATGCAATACCGCTGGTGGTTGAGTCTGCGAGAGTCTCACGCTTGTTTTCAGATCAGCGAAAGTCAGAGGAGTTCATGGCTCAGCCACATGAACGCAACACTCGATTCTTCCTCGATTAGCGATGAATTGCGCGTTGCCCTCGGCTCGTTCTTTAATGTCGCCTCAACGTACATTGTCAATTCGAATCTGGAATACCCCGCCAATCCGGAACTTGCTGAGCTCTGGCAACGACAATTGTCGCTCGATCGGCTCATCGAAGCCATTGTCGCCGGTCGTGACGCCGAGGCAATTGCCCTTGCCAGCCACCACGCCTCTCGTCGATCGGTTACCGTCGGTATCTTGGCGCGCATGATGGAGACGGGTCGCGAGCCACTCGTCGACTTTGCATTGAACTCGCTTGAGCGCGACGCGAGCCTCGCCCGGGCTCGCTTCAACGGCCGAGTTTTGATGCACTTCGCGGCTGGGTCCGGTTGCTTACCTGTTCTTCTAGCCCTGTTAAACATGGGCGAAGACCCAAATGTTCTGGATCAAGGCAAGCACTCGCCACTCTACCGGGCCGCCAATGAATGCGGAAAGGAAGTGGGCGCACAGATTGTTTGTGAGCTTGTTCGCAGGGGAGCATGCGTGGATCATGCCGGGGGAGTGACTCGATCGACCCCACTCCACGCCGCTGCGCGTCGCGGCCATCAGGCGATCGCGATGGCGCTGATCGATGAAGGCGCCTCCATGGAAGTTCGCGACTACAAGGGATTCTCGCCCCTGGATCGCGCCAGGAATTGTCGCAAGCTGGATATGGCAGTTGCATTGGAGTCGCGAATGATTGCTTCAAACCGGCCGCACCCCTGATCCCGGCATGGATTAGACTTTCGATGCCGACCGCGGTTACATTAGCCGTTCCAGATCCATTACGTCACTTGCTGCCTTCTCTTCTCGCAGAGCGAGCCACGCGACAATTCCTTGGCCGAGATCGAGAAGGGCGTGGAGAGCGATCGCCGGCCAGAGGGAGCCGGACATCGCCACCACCAACGTGAAGATCGCGCCGACGATCCCCGTGCGGATGACGCCATTCCATCCCTGGTAGGAATGGCCGGCCGCGAAGATCAGAAGGGACAGCGCCGCCGCACCCCACCAGCCAAGCCACGGAGCCAAGGCCCAGACGAAGTACCCTCGGAACAGGAACTCCTCACAGAACCCTGCAGTCAGCGACACGCCTCCGAACAGAACCAGCTCCTTCCGCGTGCGCGGCATAAGGTCGGCGATCTTCCCAGTGAATTGCTGCCGCACGCTCGCCCTCGCCATAGCGTCGCGAGCGACCGATGCGACCGCGAGAACCATGTACATCACGAGCACCAGCACCAGCGCAACCGCCACCCACAACCGCCAGCCGTCCGGCAGGGAAAAGCCGATCTGCGTCCATGATCGGTCGTTGGATAGCCAGAGCGCCGCCCCAGCCGCGACCACGAGCCACGGGTAAACGATGGCCCCGGTCCAGAACCGCATCTTTGCCCGAGCCGGATCGGCTTGTAACTGGCGGTCAAATGCCGGCCCAGAGACGAAGTAGTCCCAAAGCGGAAAGGCCACCGCGAACAGCGCGACGTAAAGCAGGTCGAGGAGCGTAGCCATACAAGTGGATTCTACTTTTTCGACCTGGCCGTCACCCGCTAAATCGCCGCTTCAGTGAGTTGCACCATGAACCTGTGCTTACGGGCGTCCGTTCCGCTCAATGCTTGCTAGAGCCTTCGTCAGTGAAACTGACGCACCTCGAC
>JACMJO010000353.1 GCA_014380605.1 Fimbriimonadaceae bacterium
CTGCTCGACATCATCGAGGCTTGGGCGGTCAACATGGGGAGCTTCGAGGGATCGAGCATTCTCGGCTCGAAGGGCGGAATCCGAATGAATCCGTTCAGCTTCCACAAAAGCTTTGGGGACATCGACATCAACGGTACTGCCGAGCTTGGCTCCGCCCGGTATCGGTGGCACAACGTTGGTGAGAACGGCTCGTTTTACTCCGAGTCTCAGCGTCACTGGGTCGCGGCCCTTCAAGGCAAGGTGCCTCTCATCCCGACGGCGGAAATCGCCCTAAACACGATGCTCATCTCAGAGGGCATCTACCTCTCGAGCTCGAAGGGACGCGAAGTTACAGTCGATGAGGTTCGATCCGAATCGGTAAGCACGGCTGGCTCTTTATGAGATTCGCTGGATGTAGAACGAACCTGGCTCTCGCTCGGGCGTGAGGTGGGGACAGGTTCTCTTCAACTCAGCGTAGTGGTTGTGCTTAAGATAGTTCACCGCGCCGACAATCTGCCAGTGAGGATTCATGGATAAGAAGGCTTCCAGCAGGTATTGCTCGTTCCAGAAACGCACTTCGCCTTCCAGCCAGTCCTTGGGATAGTCCAACGGCGAGAAGATGTCGTGGATGTGGACGATGACGCCGACGGGCACGATGGGCAAAATCTCTAGGAACTCGCAAAGAACATCGCCTTGGGTGCGAATCATGTGGGAGGAGTCGATGAATAGAATGTCGTTGGGCTGGAGCGAGGCGAACAGCGCTTGGTCAATCTTCTCCACGCGTTCGCGCAGCACTTTGACCTTGGTTTTCTCAAGCCAGAGCATCTCATACGGCTCGATGCAGGTGTGCTCGCACGAGTAGCCTGGGTCATCGGCTTGATTCTTATCCGTCGCCTTGATGGCGATCAGGGTAGAGTGGCCACTGCCGACTTCAACGATTCGCTTCGGCTTTTTGGCACGGATCAGTTGATAGAGAAACTCGGCATCGCCCGATTTGAAGTTCGGGTTTTCCAGGTAATAGGTGACGTCGTCGACTCTCGACTTTGGCAAGTCGGCAAGCTCGGACTCGGCCGAGAATTCGTTGAGGAGACTCAGTTGTCTGTCCGCATTCCAATCGATACCCGGTAGGTTTCTCGGCTTGTCTAAGGGCGTATCCAAGTCTTTGAAGTCAAAGCGAGGCTCATAGTAGTGTCGCCTCACCGGAAAGACCCCGACCTGGAGGAGGGCCATCTTGCAAAGTTTTAGTCGCTGAACCCCAGCGCGTCGGATTAGCCACAAATAAATCGCCGCCACGTAAGTGAACGGCAACATCAAAACGTCGACGATCGGCAAAATCGCGCTCAGTGTCTTTCTCATAGGGATGGGTGGATTGCCTATCTGAGCAAATTGTGTACCATTCTACGGACTGGTTTTCAGTTCAATAGGCGGGAGCTTATCGTTCGGTCCGAGGTAACTCAACCTGCCGAGATAGGTTGCGAGATCGCCTGGGCGATGCCCGTCACGATTGCTGAGCACGACGATCACTGTGTCCTCGTCGATCTGCACTCGCCAATTGCTGTTGGAGCCAAGTTGGCTTCCGCCATGAACCGCAGCACGGTGACCTCCGGCGTTAGAGATGGTCCAACCGAGCGCCATCGTCGAATCGCCAGTCCGAGGTTTTTGAACGGTCCACATGGTAGAAAGGGTGTCCTTCTTCAAAATCTTGGCCCCTCGAATTGCCAAGCCAAGTCTGCAAAGTCCGATCGCCGTCGATTCAAATCCCCCCCCCGGGAACTTCCAGGATAGGTCGTCTCGGTTTGCCACTCGGTTCTTGTTTTGAACCTGATCGTAAATCCTGGTGCGGTTGGAGTTGGCGCCGGTTTCGCACTGCACACCCGTGATCCCCCAGGCTCTTAGCCGGTCTAACGAATAGGTTCGATACGGCGTCTTGGTTACCTTCTCGATGACCGCTCCAAGGACCGTGAATGCATGGGTGCTGTAGCTGAATTTCTCGCCGGGAGCAAACAGGAGCGGATCCTTGACGAATCGATCCAACGCCGCCATCGAGTTTGGATAGTTCTTCAGGGCTGGCTCCTTGGCATAGTGGCGAACGCCTGACTGGTGGCTGAGCAAGTCCCGAATTCGATAAACATGGTGGCCGGGCAGCTGCGGCAAAAATTGGCGCACCTGGGCATCGATGTCCAGTTTGCCTTGCTCAACAAGCTCGAAGATCAGCGTTGCCGTGATCGGCTTACTGACTGAGGCGAGTCTGAAGTAGTCGGTGGGCCGAACAGGTACGTTACGCTCGACATCGGCAAAACCGAATCCCTTGGCGAAGACCACCTCGCCCTTGATGGCAACCGCGATCGATAAACCCGGCACATCGAAGTGTTTGCGATAGGCTTCAATCTGCCCGGTGGCAAAATCGCTGTGAACCCAGTTGGACTGCCGTTGCGCAACGGCGACTTGCCCAAGAATCAGACAAAGAAAAAGGCCGGATACTCGCCGCATGTCTCATGCTACTCCAGCCTCTGGCCCATGTTAGGGTCTATCGGTTGGTTATTTTGGTGGCTTGCAGACCTTGCAGGGCTTGTAGCCTTTCTTTTTGGCGGCAGCAAGAGTCATGCCCTTTGAACCCGACTTCAGAGTGCAATTCTTCTTGTGATAGGCCTTTCCTTTTTCGACCGCGTAAACCGTGATGCCTCCTACGGGAGGGGCTTTGGGGGGTGCGCTTTGGGGCAAAGCAAACGCGCTCAGGACAACGATGGAAGCCAGAACCGATGAAAGTCGTCGCATATCAACCTATTATACGAGGCACATCATTTTTAGAGTGCAGCGATTCATTGCCGCTTTGGCCAAGCGATTTTTCGCGCCAAGTCCAGAACCCGACACGGCGGCTCCGCCTTCGCGTTCCTCGCTGAGAAAGGCGCTTGAATTAGTGCACGTTCAGAGGAACCAACTGGCGTTCTTTCTTGAGCGGCTCATCTCGCACGATCTCGTTGTAAAGTGAATCTCGCTCGACTGGGATGCGGTGGACTTCCTCGATCATCTTGATCATGTTCTCTCGATTGAGAACTTGACTCTTGTTGCCGAATTCCCCTTCCTTGTACGTGATCTCATACTCGTGGACCGTGCCATCGGCGTCATCGGCGCCATACCAGAGCGCCATCTGGGTTACTGGAACGGTATTCATGATCCAGAAGCTCTTGATGTGCTCAAAGTTATCCAGCATCAAGCGGCTAACCGCGATGTTTCTCAAGTCGGTGTCGGCAGTTGGCTTGGGAATGTCCTCGAGTTCTGTTGCCTCCGGGTGGAAGCTGAGCGGAGTCATGGTCAGGAAGTTCTGAGTCTCGTCCTGGAGGTCGCGGAGCTGAACCAGGTGATCGACTCGCTCTTCGATCGTCTCGATATGGCCATAGAGCATGGTGGCGTACTGCTTCAGCCCGAGTTTGGAAGCTGCGCGGGCGACGTTCTTCCATTCCTCTCCGTTCAGCTTCTTGCCGAAGAGTTGTGCATGGACGCGGTCGCTGAGAATCTCGATGCCGCCGCCTGGGAGCGAGTCTAGGCCCGCTTCGATAAGGTCGGCGAGAGCCTGGTCGATGGATACTTTGCCCTGGCGAGCGATCTCCACGATTTCAACGGCGGTGAACGCCTTGACGTGGACTCCCGGGAGGGTTTGTTTGACCACGCTCACCAGGTCCATGTAGTACTGGTAGGGCAGGCGCGGGTTGATGCCGCCAACCATGTGGATCTCAGTCAGATTCGCATCGCGGTGCCACTCTAGGCGAGTTTTGACCTCGTCGATCGACATCTGATAAGGTGCGGGGCCACCCTTCTTGGCATAGAACGAGCAGAACTTGCAGAACTTGTTGCAGATGTTCGTGTAGTTGATGTGCTGGTTGCGGACGAAGTAGGTCTTGGCTCCGTGAAGGCGCTCGCGAACGATGTTGGCCATGTAGCCGACGGCGGTTAGGTTTGGGGATTGGAAGAGTCGAACCCCATCCTCATAGCTGAGGCGTTGACCCTGATCTACCTTCTGGTAGATGTCGATGAGGTCGCCAACGATGCGTTCGGGAGTGAGTGCCATTTCCGTGCTTGTATGGTACCTCAGGAACTTTCAGTTTTTGTTGAAAGTTGGCCTTCGTTGATATTTCATCCCATTCGATCCCGTGTTCGGCGAGGATCTGCCGGTATTCATCCTGAA
>JACMJO010000354.1 GCA_014380605.1 Fimbriimonadaceae bacterium
AGCATTAGATGCTCCCGGTTTCCTCATTTCAGCCTCGTGGAAACCGGGAGCATCTAATGCTTCTTCATACGAGTCGGATTCTGCCTCGCATGCCACCATCATGCGAAGATGTTCGAGCGCCACTTGAACTCTCTCTCCGAGTGCGGGAACTGGTCCAGGCGGCAATCCCCTCATCCCAAGCTGGATGTCTCTTAGAGCCCAGGGATTGGAGATTGCGGCTCGCCCCACCATCACCCCGTCGCATCCAGTCTCCCTCAGCATTCTCCTGGCATCGTCCGCTGACTTGACATCGCCGTTGCCGATCAAGGGCACTTGGACTGCATCTCGAATCTGCTGAATCAACGACCAATCAGCCTCGCCTTCAAAGCCTTGCTTGGCGAATCTTGCGTGTAGGGTGATCATCTGAGCTCCGGCACCTTGGAATCTTCTAGCAAGTTCCGGAGCCGCAAACAAGGAATAGTCCCATCCGGCTCTCACCTTAACCGTCACAGGAACCTTTACCGCATTCACAACCGAGCGAACGATTTTCTCAGCCATGTCGGGGTCCTTCAACAGGGCGGCGCCGGAGCCCGTCTTGCAGACCTTTGGAACCCAACACCCCATGTTGATATCCACGATGTCGGCTCCCATCTCCTCGGCGACTCGCGCAGTCTCCGCCATCACATCCGGTTCGCCCCCAAAAATCTGGATGCCGAGAGGTCTCTCGTCGGGATGAATGCGCATCTTCTGAAGCGTCTTCTTGGCGCCGTAGTGGATGGCCATTGCGCTCACAAACTCCGTGAACATCAGTCCCGGGTTGGCGACCCGCTTGGCAATCAGTCTAAAAGGAAGGTTGGTAACGTCTTCCATGGGAGCCAGCAATAATGGTGGGTCGACACGAATGTCGGAGATCGAGAAGCTGGATCGAGTAGAGCTTGCCATTTGGAAATGGGGCGAGTCTTTGCTACACTGGACTCTCACTTTGCTTTTTTGAGAGGTTTGTTATATGAAGACTCGAGTTTTTTTGGCCTTGTCATTATGTTCTGTTGCACCGAACGCCCTTGCCATCTATGGTCATAACCAACTAAACGCCGCCTTGTTTGATTGGGTTGGCATCGTTAGTGGAGGGGGAAGCGGCACAGTCGTAAGTCCGCATTTTGTGATGACGGCAAAACATGTTGGGGGGCTAGGCTTCAACCTGAACGGCACGGATTATACGGCTACTCAGCGCATTGACCACCCCACAGCCGATATTTCACTGCTACGATTCTCCAATACATTTACCAAGTATTCGCTTCCTTTCTTTGATGATGTCATGGGCCAAGTCCTGACCTTCGTTGGTTTTGGGGCAACGGCTTCGGAAAGGACGGCTGGCGCCAACGCATGGACAGGCTATGACTACCAGGGAGGGTTCGGAACACGAAGAGCCGTCACAAATCGAATCGAGGATCAAGTAGTTGAAAACGTTGGCGGGCACACATCGATGGCTTTGCTGGCCGATCTTGACTACTACAGCGGACAAACGCCCTTGGGGAGTCAGGATGACTTCTTGGGAGGCGGTGGAGCAACCGCTAATGAAGGCGGGGTCATTTTTGGCGACTCCGGTGGAGGATCGCTCCTTCAAGTGAATGGGGAATGGAGAATTGCTGGAGTCAATATCTGGATCAGTGACACCCACGGTCCGAATCCTGGTGGAAACAGCAACTACTTAGACTACGGCGATGTCTTTGCCGCTACCAGCATTCATGAGTACCGAGATTGGATCCGAACCAATGCTCCCGAGACGGTTCCAGAGCCGGCAACGATGGCCGCGCTTGGCCTTGGCGTCCTTGCCTTGCTGAAGCGTAGACGAAGCAAAATCTAGGTAGCTGATCAAGGTGCGATCAATGGGTCGCACCTTGCCATGTTCGCCGGGTAACTTCAACGCCAAGAGAAGCACATGGCCAAGAAGCACGTCAACGTCGGACTCATCGGTTACCAATTCATGGGCAAAGCCCACAGCAACGCCTATCGCCAAGTAGGGAGATTCTTTCCCGACCTGCCGGTGGAAGTGCGAATGCACACCATTTGCGGACGTAACGAGGCCGGCGTGAAGAAAGCCCAAGAGCAATTCGGTTGGGATCACTACGAGACAGATTGGCGCAAGGTTGTCGCGAATCCCGATATCGATGTGATCGACGTGTCCACACCGGGCAACACCCACGCCGAGATCGCGATCGCCGCGGCGGCGGCGGGGAAGGCTGTCTTCTGCGAGAAGCCAATTGGCAACACTCTTCAAGAGGCGCACGACATGCTGAAGGCCGTGCAGGAGCATACAGTTCCTCACGCCGTCTTCCACAACTACCGAAAGGCTCCTGCCGTTGGCTTAGCCAAGCAGATGATTGAAGCGGGTGAGCTTGGCACCCTCTACCACTGGCGAGCCACTTACCTCCAAGACTGGATCGCCGATCCTAACTTTCCCCTGGTTTGGCGTTTGCAGAAAGAGGTCGCCGGAAGCGGAACCCACGGCGACATCAACGCCCACATCATCGACATGGCTCGCCACCTGGTTGGCGAATTCGATGAGGTTTGCGGCTTGCTTCACACCTTCATCAATCAAAGACCTCTTGCGGGCGAAATCGACGATAAGTTAGGCGCAAAGGCAAGCGCTCAAATGGGGGACGTAACCGTCGATGATGCGGCGATGTTCTTGGCCAAGTTCAAGAACGGCGCCCTGGGCACCTTCGAGGCTTCAAGGTTTGCGATTGGCCGAAAGAATTACAACCGCTTCGAGATCAATGGGAGCAAGGGCTCGCTGGTGTTCAACCTGGAGCGCATGAACGAGCTAGAGTTCTTCGACAACACGGTGCCGGTCGAGACTCAAGGGTTCACGCTCATCCAGGCCACGTCATCTGAGCATCCGTATGCAGGGCACTTCTGGCCGGTGGCTCAC
>JACMJO010000355.1 GCA_014380605.1 Fimbriimonadaceae bacterium
GCTTTGGAGTCAACGGCCGAGTCCGCTCGCCTGAGTCGAACTACGAGAGACGGCGGGCCCATCCGACCAAGTCGTTCGAAGTCACAAATGCGTTTACCAAGAGTAATCCTGGCAACTTCCAGGAACCGAGCCAAGTCGCAGTGTCGCGGCCATCTGACGCTGATTCGCCATATCAGTGCTGGCGGCATCAGTGATCGAGCGGCCTCTTTGGGTTACAGCCTCGCGAACCAGGTTCTGTGTGCCAAGAGTGTGCCCCGTGCTGAGGTTATCAGCCCCTGCTGCTGCCGTCGACCCTTATGGCCGGACATAGCGTAACCAGGCCATCCCGCAGAATGAGCTGAATAACCGGCCCACCATTGCAGCTTCCGCAATTTTGAGGGGACCCCCTCCCCAACGCTCGGGATGGAGGTACCGGAGATTCCAGCCTGATTCAGATGTGCCCAGAAAGCAATCGGTTCATTGCTCGGGCCCTGTCCAGCGGTGTTGAAGAGGTAGCCGTCGGTCCATCCGATGATGCCATTACCGTCGCCGTTGCTGTTCGGCCACGGACCACCTGTGAACCCGTAGTCCGTGGCATTGGGGCAATCGCCGGGTACGCAGTTGTACTTCAGCGTGAAGTTGACACGGCGGTTTTAAACTGAGTTTCCTGATTGATCAACGATCGGATTTTCTGCGACCTTTATCACTTCAACCCCCACCATGATTCCGCCGATGATGACGAGCACAATAGCGATTTCCACCAGCGTGAAACCCGCTCTCAGCCTACGATTGAATGCATATTCAGCGGGGGCAACGTCATGCTGGTCTGGAGTGCTTGTGGCGGGCATGGCATCGTTATACGAGCACACCCGCACGCTTGAGAACAAAAAAAGGTCAGGCGGATGAGCGTCGTTATTGCGTTCTTTCGTTATTCCGCTATAAGCTAAACAGAACATGCTGCGAAAGGTTGCCAAGCCAATGACCAAAGCACCCTCCCGGAGGAAGACTGGAAAGTCACATAGCCAAGGATCCGTCATTTCGATTCCCAACCTAAACAAGCAAGGCGCGGCAGCGCTCAAGCCCATGAACTTCCGCGTGCCCGAATCCTTCCACCGTGAGTTCAAGCTCTACGCCGTGCAGCACGGCATGAGCATGGTGGATCTGTTGCAGGAGGCGTTTCGCTTGGTGAAGGAGAAGCGTGGCCGCTAAGGTTGACCAGAATATCGAATGGGGAGACAACGGCCCCACCCCTGCCCCGCCCGGCGGAGCGGGATCAACCAGCACTTGCTAATATCTGCCTGACCCTTACACCAGAGCTTCAACTGCAAATGAGCAAAAACACATGCCCACTGAAACGCACTTCGAAATAGCCAACTTCATCTGGAGCATCTGCAATCTGCTCCGTGGTCCGTACAAGCGGAACGAGTATCGCAAGGTGATTCTTCCCCTCACGGTTCTTCGCCGGTTCGACTGCATCCTTGCGCCAACAAAAGATGCAGTCCTAAAAGAGCACTCCGTCATCAAGGCCAAGCCTGAGAACATTATTCGCCACAAGCTTTCTCAGATCACAGAGCATCCGTTCTACAATCTCTCCAGGCTCGACCTGTCGCGCTTGTTGGATGACCCCAACCAGCTCGCGCCGAATCTTAACAGCTACATCAACGGCTTTTCGCCGAATGTCCGAGCGATCATGGAGCGGTTCGATTTTGGTGCCCAGATCGCCAGAATGGCCGAGAAGGACCTTCTCTACCTCGTCATTAAGCGGTTCGCCTCAATCGACCTCTCGCCCGCGCGGGTTGACAACATAAGCATGGGCTACGTTTTCGAGGAGCTCATCCGAGTCGGCGCAGAACAATCGAACGAAGAGGCAGGAGAACACTTCACTCCACGCGAAGTGATCAAGCTCATGGTCAATCTTCTGCTGTCACCTGAGAAGGACCTCGCCCGTAGCCACGTGGTGAAGACCATCTATGACCCAGCTTGCGGTACCGGCGGGATGTTATCCGTCGCTGAAAAGTACATCCACGACCTCAACGCCGACGCCCAACCTAAACTATTCGGCCAGGACTGGAACGATGAAGCGTGGGCCGTGTGCAAGTCCGACATGCTCATCAAAGGTGAGGATGCAGACAACATCATTCTCAACGACACCTTTACCAAGGATGGGTTTGACCGTGACTCCGACGGAAACAAGTGGACGTTCGATTACATGTTGGCCAACCCGCCCTTCGGGGTTGAGTGGAAGCAGCAACAACGCTACATTGAGCAGGAGCGCGATACGCTTGGCTTCGGCGGGCGGTTCGGTGCGGGTACGCCACGCGTAAATGATGGAGCGCTCCTTTTTCTCCAGCACATGCTGTCAAAGATGCGCGCACCGCAGGACGGCGGCAGCCGTCTTGCCATCGTGTTCAACGGTTCACCACTGTTCACCGGTGACGCTGGCGGTGGCGAGAGTGAGATTCGCCGCTGGATCATCGAAAACGACTGGCTCGAAGCGATTGTTGCCCTGCCTGAACAGCTCTTCTACAACACCGGCATTTCAACCTATCTTTGGGTCCTCACAAATCGCAAGGAGAAGGTCCGTAAGGGCAAGGTTCAACTTATCGACGCCCGAGCCTTCTGGGTCCAGATGGAGAAGAGCCTTGGCAACAAACGTCGCCGCATCGGCGACCCTTCCGATGAGAAGACCAAAAAGGACCCCGACCATATCGCGGAGATCACCAAACTCTTTGGGGACTTTCAGGATGGCGATGTCCGCGCCTTTACCGAAGAGGACCCGATCACCCACCTGCCGATTCAGCGCGAGCGTGTCGTCAGCAAAGTTTTTGACAACGAAGACTTTGGCTATCACAAAATTACGGTGGAACGCCCGCTTCGGCTTAACTTCCAAGTCAGTGCGGACCGCATCGCTCGGCTCGACGACGAGAGTGGGTTCAGGAATCTCGCAGCCAGCGTGAAGAAAGACCCGATTGTCCGCCAGCAGGAGATCGAGGACGGACAGAAGCGACAGGATGAAATCAAGGACTTCCTTGCCGCGTTTAGCAAATCGAGTGGTCAAAAGCTCTTCAAAGATCGTAAGGAATTCCTA
>JACMJO010000356.1 GCA_014380605.1 Fimbriimonadaceae bacterium
TCGACGAAATCGCCCCGACTCTCAGCCCCTTCCCAGCACTAAAACCACGCCCGCTTACACTGGCACCAGATGTTAGGTTGGAGGTTTAGCTCCATCCGTAAAAAGTTTTACGGCACGCTGCAATTACTTGTGTTATATTTTTCATTGCAATGGAACAACCAAGAACTAAAGCATTGATTCTGCTTTGAGCTGCCTTGCGGAGTTCCCTGGCTGACCACGAGGACTTAGAGACAAATGCTGATTACCCTGCTTGCTGCTTTTGCCATCGCCAAACCCCAACCCCTTCCCGCAGAGGACAACGTCCGCGCGGTCTGGAACCTGACCTTCACCGAGGGCGATCCACCCTCGATCTCGGAAGGCGGAAAGGGAGGGATCGACTTCGACGAATTCGGCCTCGCCCCGGACGACATCGCCACGAAACTCTCCGCCGCCTTTAACAAAGGCGCGACCGATGAAAAGCCGATCTTTAGCTGCAAGGCGGTCGGAAACTCGCTGGTGATGTTTGGCCCGAACGCCTTGGTTCAGGAGGCTCGGCGGCTCCTTGCTACCCAGATCGACGTGCCGCAGTCGCAAATTCTGCTGGAGCTGGACACCTATCAGGTCTCCGCCAATCTCAAAGCCCGCGAGGCGGCAGAGCGTTCAGTTCGCCGCTTGGTGCTGGCTCAGGAGATCGCCCGGGTCTACAAGGTGGCTCACCTGCAGGCCGTGAAGAGCACGGTGATGAAACTGAAGACCTGGATCGCCTCGGAGATTCAGAAGCGAACCGACGATTACGGGCTCGATGTGGCCAAGCTGTTCAACGATGTGGGGTTGGATCCCAACTCCGCTCGCCTCTTGGGGCAGAGCGATCTTCTGGTCCTGCTCGCCTATTGCCCGGATCAAGACCTCAGGGAGACCTTCCTGAAGGAGCTCCGAGTTCAGTTTGAGAAGGCGAGCCACGGAGTGAACGTCTCTTTGCTGGAGCCTCTGCGCGATTCGGCCGATCCCCAGGATCGGCAGTTCTATCCCGACCTTCGCGACCTGAATGCCAAGTTTGTCGGCGGTTGGGAGCGGATGAGGCTCCGAGCGTGCGCCGACTATCCCACGTCGGGCATGCTGCGCGCCATCGCCGGGGGTCGCACCGCGGAAGAGAACGAGGCCGAGAACGAGATCACGCGCCACGCCATCGAGGAGTTCCTAATGCTCTGGCTCAGCACCGCCGACAGCGACGTGGTGAAGAAGCTGGACGCCGCTTTCAAGCGGGGGCCGTCGACCGTTTACAGCGACCTCCAGGCGATGTATGGCCAGGGCTTGCGAGCCGCTTCCAAGGAGCGTCAGAAGCAGATTGTGAACTCGCTTTCCGGCGACCGAGCGGCCAAGTTTGTCCGAAGCAGCGCACGCCTCGATGACCTGATCCAAGTGGGCATGGAAGGGCTGCAGGAGGATTCGAGAACGCTGGTCGACAACCCCTTGCGAGCTTGGATCGATAGCCAAGTCATCTCCAGATCGCAGAACTCCACGTTCGGCGTTAGGTTTGGCGGCACCACGAAACTTGCGGTCACCAGCCGATCGCCGGGCATCATCGGGTCGGAAACCGACACGTTCTTTTCGTCCCAACCGCCCTCTCCGATCGACCTGAACTCGCTGATCCCCATTCTCTCGCGAAAGACGGGCGCGGCGGCTGGCGAGGCCGGTCCCCCAGCCGGAATCACTCCGCAAGAGAATCTTCTGTTGCAGGGGATCTTCAACCAAGCCTCCAAGCCGCCATTCTTCAGGAAGCTGGGCACGGGGCTCCACATGTCCGTCCTGCCCACCGTCCTCGGCAACGGAAGCACCGCTCGCGTGAAGGTGAAGCTGAACCTCACTGTCACTCCCGACGATTCAAACAAGGAAGGCGCGGGAAGCGATGACAAGCCTGGCCCGCTCGATCTCATCAAGACGAGCGTGGTGGAGACCGAGCTGCTCGTGAACGCCTTCGACATCGCGACGCTTTCCAGCTTGAAGATCGATGTCACCGCGCCCGGCAAGCGAGATTGGGCGGTGCCTGTCCTCAGCCAAATCTTGCCGATTCGCTCCTGGTTTGTTGGGCCGACTCAGGACAAGACCATTCGGCATGAGGCGGTCATTCTGATCAAGGTCACCATCATCCCCCGGGCGATGGACGTTGCCTCGCGCTTCCTCAATCCGCAGAACTAAGCTCACAAAGCCCACTCTCGCGAAGGGAGTGGGCTTAAACTGCAACTAGATGAGCATCTGGTATCACGGCGAAGCTACCAAGTCCCTGTCTGCCGACAAGGTGATCTCATCACTCTGTTTCTATTGCCGAACCCCGCTGGAGCGAGATCAGCAGGAGGAGACGGACATCGTTGATCTGGGCCTGATCTATGGTTTCACCGACGAATTCCGGACCAATTTCACCCCGACAATCGGTATCTGTCCGGCTTGTGGACGGTGGCTGTATGCAGTGCAGCGCCAGTAAGCGACCGAGGACCCCGTAACCTAGTTCAGCCACGCGCAGCTCAAGAGCTTGTCCCTCACAGACATCAATGCTCCACTGGAAGAAGTTCGCAGCTACCTCACCGCCCGATATGATCAGCGGTTCGAGGTCCATCCCAAGCTGTTCGAGGAGGTGGTGGCTTCCGTCTTCCGCGACCTTGGCTATCGCGCCCGCGCCACGGCTTACACCGGCGATGATGGAATCGATGTCGTCATGGCGCTGGACGATAGCTCGGACGAGACGACCGGCGTCCAGGTCAAGCGATACCGGGACGCGATCAGTGTGGAACAGTTGCGCTCGTTGGCGGGCGCGCTTCTGATCGGAGGCCACACCAAAGGCGTGTTTATCACGACCTCAACCTTTCAATCGGGAGCGGAGAGAACCGCCCAGATAAGCAAGGATCGGGGCTATGAGATTCAACTGTTGGACGCTCCAGGTTTTTCGAAAGCCTTCACCTCGCCCAGATCAACTCCTATCGCTCGAGCCAGCTGCTCAAGCCTTGGCGGCCCTAGTTCCTGACGCGGATAGACGCTTCTACGAGCAGCTCAACCGGCCGATAGTTTTCACTACGATTTCCTTGCTCGACTCCTTTTCATCCTCTCCAGCGAATCAGTGGTTTGCCTACAGCTCAATCCGAAACCAGTTGAAAACTTTGCGATACTTGGAGTCTTCGGCATACCACTTGGAATCCAGAAGACTCGCTATCTCGCCGTCCCGGCCCATAAGGTGCAGAAGAATGGGCTCTACACAAAAGCGGAGTGGGTTTTGCTTAACCCGCGATCGCTGATACAACTCCTCGTAGCCATCACAGCTCTCAATCCAAGGTTTCCCATAGGCTTCAAAACGTCCCCAAATTTGATTGATCGCTTGTTGAGTGGAGGCCTCGGAGTAACTGTCGAAGCGGTACTGAGTCGCGCAGTCCTGGCCTACAATCCGAGGCAGGCTGTAGCTCACGGCCACCATCCCTGAAAAATAGTGGTCGGGATCAATCTCTCGATACAGCTCCCAGATGGCTGGGGCATCCACCGCGTAGTTGTCTGCAATGTAAGAACCCTCTTCTCCGCGATAGATCGAGATGTCGATGCAGCCACCCAAAGTCTTGGTTGAAGGCAAGTCATACCGCTCCCCCTTGATCCGGATCTCCAGTCCCTTCTGGGTGAAGAATTGGTCGGCTTGTTGTCTGGCCCTGGGCAGTGACATAGGCAGTTGCGGAGGGGAGGGGTAGCCTCAGTTCTCGTATTCTCGCAACCTGTTCTCTTCGCGAACGACCTGAACTTCCGGCACAATAGTAGTTTGAAATCCACTTTCAAAAACCCTCGCCGACTTCATCTGGTCGTCCGGGAGAGATGCCCCCCGACTAGAACCTCCCCCGGCTTCACGGCGCATCTTAACCCGGTCCGATACGATGATGGCACCAGTGTAAAGCGCTAATGGGATGGTCATTGCCAACGCGAAGATGAACTTGAGTTGCTGACTCTCTACGACTACGGGGTAGATGAGCGACCCGAGGTATAGCGCGATTCCGGGAATCAGGGTCGCGGCGAGGGTGCCGGGGAGCACCCTCTTTGGCTTCAGCCTCGGCCAGGGCGGGGCTTGGGCCAAGATCGCAAACAAGACGCCAATCGCTAGCCCGATCTGAACCAGATCCGACCAGAACAGCGCGATCACGGCTCCGCCAAGGGCCGCAAAGAGGAGGGCCCAGAAAATGCGCCCAAATACACTCCGAGCGATGGATAGCCTCGCCGTGTGCTTTTGGCCCACAAAGTGTGCCGCCATGAAGGCGAGGAACCCGCCCAGCCAATAGTGCCAAAACCGGAATCCCTCAAAGAAAAAAACCGGCAGGAATGGGAAGATCATCCACTTCACATGGGGTTTGAAAACTTCGCCGAACGACTCGACATTCAACGGGTTTTGCGCACCCCAATTCCAGCACAAAAACATCATCATCACGCCAAAA
>JACMJO010000357.1 GCA_014380605.1 Fimbriimonadaceae bacterium
ATTGCGCTCGTCGCCGAGATAAGCACAGGTAACACCCGTCGCAACGGTAATCGTGTGTTGGTCACGAAACCTCTCGACGAACCCCTGAACTAGACTTTGCTCACTCACCTGTGCAAGCAGTATCGTATATCCCGCAACGTAATAGAAGCAACTGCACCCGTAACTTTGCTAGATTTGCGTCACAAGTAACAATTTTACTAGGCCGCCTTTCGCACGGGTGCCTCTTCTACCGGAACTACGATGCCACGTCGCTCACAAGCGGCCATGAACGCATGAGCCATTTGAGGATCGAATTGAGTACCGATGTTCACCCGAATCTCTTCCAGCGCCGCTGCAAACTCCATGCCCTTGCGATAAGGTCTATCGGTAGTCATTGCGCTATATGCGTCCGCTACCGCGAGTAGTCTCCCCATGAACGGAATTTGTTCGCCCGACAACTGATCTGGATACCCATGGCCGTCCCATCGCTCGTGGTGGGATCGAACTGCGTCTAAGATGCTCTCCATTCCTGGAATACCGCCAACGATCAACTCGCCAAGCCGGGGGTGACGTTTCATCACCTCGAACTCCTCGGGAGTTAGCCTTCCTGGCTTGCGAAGGATTTCGTCGGGGACACCGATCTTTCCGACATCGTGAAGCAGTCCACCGATACGCAGAGTTCGCATCGTTTCTTCGGACAATCCAAGTTCGTCCGCTATCCAAAGGGCGTACTCGGTCACGTCTTCAGAGTGCTTGCGAGTGTATCGATCCTTGTTGTCGACCGCTGTAACAAGCGCATCGAGAACTTCGAACGAAGCCTCTGCCCGCAACTCGCGGTTTGCCCGCTGCGATTCGCTGGTGAACACGATGCCCTCGTCGGAGTTCTTAGCCTGGTAAAGGTTCGAGTCGGCGATCGTTAGGAGCTCGTGTCGGCTCTGCCCATCGTTTGGATAGCAAGCGATTCCAAAGCTGAGCGAGATTGGCACTGTGCGATCTTCCGACGGTCTGCTGAATCCTTCGTTTTGCAATCGTCCGCGAATCTTGGTTGCCAACATATGGGCTTTTTCTGCGCTTGCTTCTGGCAGGATCACCATAAACTCGTCGCCGCCGTACCGAGCCGTCAGCATGTTGGCGTCACACTCTTCGTTGAGAACCTTCGCCACCTTCTTCAGAACCTGATCCCCCGTAACGTGGCCGTAAGTATCGTTAAAGAGTTTGAAATTGTTGAGGTCCACGATCATGATCGCCAGAGTCTTCTCAGCGTCTCGCGTCTCCGTGAACATGCGATCGAAGCGCTGGTGGACGGCCCGGTGGTTCAATAGATTGGTCACGGAATCGTGGTCTGCCGCGGCAAGGGCGTCGGCGTGTTGCCGTGCGTGCTCCAGCGCCGTGCCGATTTCAATACCGATACTCTCAAGAAGCTGTTCGTCACCCTGGGCAAACGTTCCGTTCTGCCGCAGAACCCCGATCATTCCGATTTGGCGATTCTGCCAAGTCAGGGGAGCCCTCAGACAATTCCAAACATCGCTGAACTCGGTTCGAACAAGGATGGATTCGACACCGGTCTTGAGGGGCATCTCATCAAGGGCCTTCGTCAGACTCTCGTCCCCATCGATGCCATTGATACCATCGATCGTACGGAGATAGGGTGAAGAGGGAATTCCAGGCCCATTATCCTTGAGAAGCCAGAGCGCGACTCCCGATGCGTTCAGCGCAATTCGCGAGTGTCGCGTCGACTCGATTAACACCTCAGTGAAGTTAAGGGTGTTGTTAACCGCTTTGGTGAGCTGTTGAAGGGCGACAAGCTGGCCTGTCCTTTGCTCAACCACAGACTCCAGATTCTCGTTCATGCTGGCCATTTGGCGAGAAAGGGAAACATTCTCTGCCAGCATCAACATCTGTCGAATGAGGATCAAGAAGAAGACGACGATCGCCTCGATGTAAACCGACGAGGATATGGCCCTGTCCTTTGCAAAGTCGTCGAGGATGACGATGCCGAGAGCGGCAACCACACAAAGGTAGGGAGACACGACGCGCAACATGCTTCCAGCGTTTCTCAGTCTCTTGCTCACCTGAGTCTTATCCACTGCAGCCTGTTTCGGCCACCACAGAGCGGATATTGAGCTAAACCCAATCATCATGAAGCCGAAAGACCAACCCCAGTCTGCCCATGATCCGGTTTGATAGCTTTCGACCAGATTCATGTACTGGAAGTTGCCGTCAGCCAATGAGATCATGACGAGGCCAGCGCCAATGAAACCGATTGAGCGGCGCAGAGAACTTTGGCGGCTACAACCCTTTAGTGCAACCGTGGCGATAAAAATGGCCAAGAAGTCTCCGATCGGATAGCTTGCGCTGATGATCTTATCCAAGAATGGATCAGCCTTTGCCGCAATCCACATCTTCTCGATTAGGAAGTACCAGACCATGATCGCCAAGCTGGCGACGGTGATGGCGCTGTCCAAGAACAGACGGGCTCGACTGGCGATGTGTTGGCTGTATAACAACATGCACACGCCCATCAAGAGGAAAGGGTAGGAACCTAGGTAACCCACGTCCGCCAAGCCAGGAAACGGGACTTCCTCGCCGAGTACGCTTTCAATAACCGTCCACGTGGTCTGCCCGCCTGTAAACGATAAGCAGCCCAGGCCGATAAAGAACCAAGCCGCGCGTTGCGACTTGGTTTCGTGCTTGCCCTTGGCCCAATAAACGAAACAGCAGATCGTCGCCCACAAAGGGGCAATGATCTGATAAGTGTTCTGAAAACCTTTATAGAAGAGCTCTGAACCTGGTCTTAGCACAAGCATCGCGATGAATATCGCCACGTAGGAAAACGACATCGCCAATGTCGTTTTCTGAACCCAATTGCAGTTTCGCCAGAAGGCTTTAAATCGTTTGAACCCGCGCCCCATTAGATACCTACCTAAATCTGGATGGACAACATCCGCCAGGAGGCTCTTTCCATGTTTGGGTTGAGGATTCACACATATTTGCTAGATTTGAGTCAATTTGGCGAAGGGAGCAAACCTAGTAAGTCTGCTAACATCCTCGCCAGGCATCTAGATGGGGATCATTTTTGGTTTGGGGGCGGCGTTGTTTTGGGGATTGGGGGACTTCGCCATCACCACGCTGGCGCGGTATGTCGGGTCCGCCCGGTCCCTGCTTTACATACAGATATTCAGCTTGGCCTCGTGGGTGGTGCTATTGGCCGTGTTTCCCCACGATCTGGGAAGGGATGTGAACCCATGGCTGATAGCCGCCCTTGCAGGAGTCTTCCATGTCATTGGATTAGCAACTACCTACCGGGCGTTTGAGATCGGAACTCTTTCCTTTGTCTCGCCCATTGCGTCCAGCTTCGCGATCGTGGTTGTGCTGCTAACGGTCGCCACAGGAAAAGGGCCCGCAATGATTGCCCTGGTGGGAACCGTGCTGCTAGTGGCGGGCATCGTCATTGTCACGCGAAGTACTCCGTCGGAGGGTCCGGTGACGCTTCGAGGGATGCCGGAAGCCATCGCGAGCGCAGTCGGCTTTGGCGTCATGTTTTGGCTGATCGATGGGTATGTCAAGGAGCCTCTGGGAGATGTTTATCCGCTGATTCTTCTCAAGTTAATGGCGACCATCTTTGCTGCAGGCTATGTTGCGAGATCTCCCAGCCCTGATTCTGCGGAAAAGCCGAGTGCTTCGAAATTGGCGATCATGGCATTGGCCGCCGCTTTACTTGATACTGCCGCGTGGATATGCGCTTTGTTCGGATACAGGGCCGGACACGTGGCTGTGGTAACGGCATTGGCTTCGCTATTCAGCGTCGTGACAGTGGTTTTGGCAGGCGTTTTTCTAAGAGAACGATTAAACAGATTACAGTGGCTTGGGGTTGGCGTGGTCCTTGGTGGCGTGCTACTTGTGAGTTTGCCCAAATGAACTGGACCACCGAGGGGGGCTATATTGATTCTCCGAGTTTGATTTGGGGCCAAAGAGCCGGAAGCGGGGAGCAATACGTTAATCGATCTCCCCTAGGACAAGAACTCGCAACCATCAATCTCCTCAGTTCTGAAGAACTCTCCTCGCTTTTTTCGCCTCGACCGAACTTGAGCGCAATCTCTTTGGAACAGCCGATCTCAAAGCTTAGGCAGCTTTTTGCCGATCATCGCTCCGATCTCACGATTTGCTTGCGATCTACTAGCGCGTTTAGTCAGCAGGATAGTCTCGAAACGATCAAAGGTTGCGAGTCCTTTCTAGAACGATTTAGCGTTGAAATTCCTGGAGAGGTAGGCATGTACGCACATGCCGGCCGCAGTATCGGA
>JACMJO010000358.1 GCA_014380605.1 Fimbriimonadaceae bacterium
GAGAAGGAGCTAGATATTCAATGTTCGCCTGTCGCGTTGACTCCAACCGATAGAAATCGAAGTCGTCTTCCAGCAGATTCAAATCCTCATAGGGATTGTCCCGAAACGTTTCTACCGTCGCCTCCGTGATGATTTCAAGCCGACTATGCGGGCTTCGAATCCCAAAATGGTGCACCCTTCCCCCGGGCCGATCGTAGGCGAAAACCGAAGTATAAGGCTCAACTCGAATCTGGAAGTCCACCAGATGCTGATCGCCATTGTCGATGGGCATCAGCCTGGCCTCGTTGTGATTCTCAAACGCAGGAGTTGCGTAGTCGTAGGTCGTCTTATGGATGGCGCGCAAGGTCATGGGCGAGTTCGTCTCAATGTAGGACGACTAATGGCGGGCCAATAGTCGCGAGGCTTTGGGTTTGGCCTCAAATACGCAAATAACACTCCCGAATGTCTTCGCCGATCTCTGTGCACCGATTTTGAACCTGATCTAGAAACTCATGTAGGCCATCCCCGATAATCTCGTCCGCGCTCATGTAGTTCAATTCTTGATAAAGCTTGCCCACCGAGCGTTCCGCGCGATTTCTAGGCGACGAATCGTTGCTTGAGCTGATTCGCTTGAGACAGCCATCGACCCTGCCTATCGAGTGCCTCACCGACGCCGGGAATTTGGGATTGAGGATCAAGAACTCCGCCACCCGCCCCGCGGTGACGCCCTCATGGTAAGTCTTTCGAAACATCTCGAAGGCGCCCACCGACTTTAACACGGCCAACCAGCCATGGTCATCGACAGTCCCGCCGACTCCGATCGGCTCATCATCGGCAATCGCGGTCTGCTTGGTGAAGCTCGGTAAGAGATCGTGGTATTTCACATCCAGAATCCTCGCGGATTGGTCCGCCCGTTCCAAGAACCGCCCCGCATCGTGGAAATCCCTCGTTTCGCCCATCATCAAGGTTCGGTTGGTGATCCCCTGAAACAAGTGGCTTTCATTCTTGACCCAAGTAAAGAAGGAGTGCGGCGACACCTTCAGAACGGTATCCACATTCCAAGACCGCATGCCCAGATACCACTTGTTGACCGTCTGCCACATCTCGCTTGAGATGGCGTCGCGAATGCTTCGAGCGTTCTCCCTTGCGAAGTTGATGCTGCTCGCGATCGAACTCGGATTGTCCTGATCGAAGGCGAAGAAGTGAATGATGTTGCGCTCATCGAGCGTCTTGTAGCGGTCCCTGTACTTCTTCTCTGTGTCCGAAATCGCCAGGATCGAAGACCAGCGCAGGGTTTCCCCAACCAACGGGCTCTCCAACCCATAGTGGTAGTGGACATCGATCATCCGCGCAGTCGCCTCAGCCCGCTCGATGTACCGCCCGATCCAGAAAGCAGAGTCAGCGTGTCGACTAAGCATCCAGGACCTGCCTCTGAACCATATCGCCCATTCGCTGTTCTTGAACCATCGGCGAGCTCCCTAGAACCCAGGTGTCCTTACTGCCCCCGCCCTGGCTGGAGTTCACAACATAGGATCCCTTTCGCATCGCTACTCGAGTGAGACCACCAGGAACGATCTTGACGCCGTCGAGCCCGCACAGAATGTAGGGCCTCAAGTCCACGTGGCGGCCCTCAAAGTGATCCTCCACAAAGCACGGCGACCGAGAAAGCGAGATCAGCGGCTGGGCGATGTATCCGCGAGGATCAGCCAAAATCTTGTCGCGAAACTCCTCGATCTCTGTCCGGGTTGCCTGGGGCCCGATCAGCATCCCGTATCCGCCAGACTCGTTAGTCGCCTTCACCACGAGCTTGTCAAGGTTCGTCAGGACGTGCTGTTTGTGGTCTTCCCGCCAGGGAAGATAGGTTTCGACGCTCGGGATAATGGCATCTTCGTCAAGGTAGTACTTGATCATATCCGGCACGTAGCTGTAAATCACCTTATCATCCGCGACGCCTGTGCCGATGCCATTGGCGATCGAAACATTGCCCGCTCGGTACGCGTTCACGAGTCCGGGCACGCCCAGGGCTGACTCTTGACGGAAAACCAGGGGATCGAGGAAATCATCGTCGACGCGTCGATAGATCACATCAACTCGCTTTGGCCCGCTGGTGGTCTTCATGAAGACGTAGTTATCTTCAACGAAGAGGTCCCGACCCTCGACCAGTTCCACTCCCATCTGTTGCGCAAGGAAGCAGTGCTCGAAGTAGGCCGAATTGTAAACGCCCGGAGTCAGGACCACAACGGTAGGCGTCTCTACTCGGCTGGGCTTAATTGAGCGCAGATTCGCTAGCAAAATCGACGTATAGTCGTCGATCGGCCGCACCGAATTCTCGCGGAACAGGCTCGGAAACACCCGCATAAGGATAATACGGTTCTCCAGCATGTACGACACTCCGCTCGGCGTCCGGCAGTTGTCTTCCAGAACCCGATATGTCCCATCGCCATCCCTGATCAGGTCGGTTCCGCAGATGTGGATGTAGATACCACCCGGCGGATTAGCCCCCACGAACTCGCGGCGATAGTTAGGAGCGTTCACCACCAGTTCCCTCGGAATTACGCCGTCGGTAAGGATTTTTCCCTCGTGATAGACGTCGTGCAGGAACAGGTTCAGGGCTTGAACGCGTTGGGTAAGTCCCTTTTCTAACTGCGTCCATTCGCTGGCTGGGATCACCCGGGGAACCAGGTCGACCGGGAACGGTTTCTCGATCCCCGCCTCGTGCCCATAGACGGTGAAGGTAATCCCCTGATTCATCAGGGTCAGATCGGCAAGCTCGCACCTCGCCCGGAAGTCGTCGGGCGACATGGCGTTCAGGGTCTCGAAGAGTTGTCGGCAGAAACTGCGCGGCTCCCCATTAAGCCCGATCATCTCGTCGAAGAACCCATCCTGCTGAAAACATTCGAACAGGCCGGACGGTTTGGCGAGGTTCATGAATGACGCTGATTATATGGCAAGAAGCTTGAGAATATTAACTTTGGTGGCGTAAGACGGTGTTGGATAATGGTGGAGTGGTCCGTATCCTCCTCCTCCTCTTCTGTCTGAGCCTCTTTACAGGCTGCGACAAGAGTCCCAAACCAGCAACGCAGCGGATTGAGGAACGCAACGCTGTAGCCGCGGCGCGTATGCCCAAGGACCCGTTCGACGCCAAAGTTTTCACTGAGCTAAAGAAAGCAGGCCACGACTTTTCCAAAGAGACCGAGGTCGAATTCTATCTTTACTATCCCGAGCAGGGCGCTGCGGCGGGGACTCTCCAGGTTCTATCCGCCGATGGCTACAACGGTGAGATCACGAATCCGGATGGCAAATGGCTCTGCCACTTGAGGAAGAAGATGGTGCTCACCGCCGACACCATCGACATGGAGAGATTCAAGTTCCAGGAACTCACCGTCAACGCCGGTGGCGAATACGACGGCTGGGGCGCTCCGGCTGTGAAATAGGCCAATGAAGCCAATCGAAACCGCTTATGTATTCCTCACAGAGGATGAGTATGTTGCGAACTCGATGTGGGCCTATAGGCGGCGTGTTCAACGTATGCTACTGCTTTCGATATTCGGAATTGTCGCTTTCATTGCCGGCTTCCTGATTCCACATGAAACCGTGGTGATCGCCGGGCTCTGTATTGCCGGGATTGGGTTCGCGGATCCACTCTATGTTAAGGGCTTGCTGCAGAAGCGCCACCGAGACCCGAAAAACACACTCATGCAGATGCCAATGCGCGCGGTCATCTTTGAGAGCCAATCGGGAGTCAGTTCAACGATTCCCTGGACCACATTTATCGACATTGAGGAGTATGGCGGCAATATTCTCCTTTACATTGCTAAGGAATCACCGATAGTCATGCTTCGGCGCGCCCAATCGGCCGAAGCCTGGTCCCTCTTTTCCGCACTGGTTGAAACTAAGCGAGCCACGATTCCGCCGTAAACTAGAAGGCGATGAAGATGAGCGAGAGAGTCTGGGCGGGGTGCTACATTGCGATCTGTCTTGGCGTCGGCGGGTGGGTTTACATGATGGGCCTGATTGCCCTGGGTTCCGCACCACTTCTGTTTGTGTCTCTCCTCGTTCTGGCCCCGTTGTCGGTCTGCTGGCTTTTTTTCTATCTTCTGCGTCAGGAAGGAATCCTTCGCCCGTGGCACACGGCACTCGTGATATGCGTGACCGCAGTCACCTATCCCCTCTACATGCAGCCCTGGAACCCTCGAAACATCTTCGTGGCGACGCTCGAAGGTCTGACCGGAAAAACCTTGACTGAGGCCACAAGGGAAATGTCTTCTTACATCGCCAACGATGTTTCGGTAGCGGAAGAACAATTCGTTCCCGAGGATGTTTGGCGGCAAGGCGTAACTCACCAGACCTCATACCGATGGAACGAAACGGATGGAAATTACAATGCCGATATTGGCCAGATTTTCTTGCGAGATGGCGTCGTGGTTGCCACTCGCTTTCTTCCAGATTAGTGACCATGAACGCCCTAGATCAGAATCTGACATCGTTCCTAGTTGAGTGCCCAGCCTGTAATCGACCGGGGACGGTCAGGTTTAGTCGGGAGGAATCCTCGAACGGGCAAGCCCAGTTCACTTGCTTGAGTTGTGGCCGCATCGACTTCAAGGGCTTGCGATCTAAGCCGATTGTGACGATTCTTGGTGCCCCGGTCGATCCGTACTTTCATATTCCTCTGTGGTTGCAATCCGAGTGTTGCGGTGAGATTCTGTGGGCTTACAATCGACGGCACCTTGATTACATGCAGGAATATGTTGCCGCCAAGCTCCGAGACACCGGGCCATCCGGTCGACGAAATCTCGGAAACAAGCTCCCAAAGTGGATGCTCCTTGCTAAGAATCGGGTTGAGGTTTTGAGAACCATCGAAAGACTGGCGAAGAAGAGTTTGTAGATCTCGCGCAACCTATTGGCTTAGTAGCACGTAAGCCCGCAATAACTTGAACCCTCAACCTCAGCGTCCGAAGATTTCCCGCAAGCCGATCGTGCTGTTGGTATCGCTGTGCCTGATCGTCTCCGCGGTCCTGATCCCTATCGCAGCCAAATTGCCGAAGCTCATTGAAGCACAGTTAGTTCTTGGGGTGTGGTGGCTGGTGTGGGTGTGTGTCCTAACCTGGCTTCTTTTTCGGGGGGACAAAGTGGACGACGATATTCATTGGTTTTCGCCGATCACCAAGACGACCTCGTTGCGAGATTGGGCCAAAGTGCGGTCCGACCGATACGGCGGATGCGCCGATCTTGGCAGTGGTTGCGCCGACCCTGGGTGCTTCTTTGACGACGGTTGCGGATGGTTCCTTCTCGCAATCAGCGCCTTCGCTCTCCTTGCATTCGCCTTTCTCTTCCTCTTCGAACTCGCCATCCCGGCCATCGCTTTGCTCCTCCTCGCCTCCATCGGCGGCATGTTTGCCCGAGCCGTGAACGACACCCATCACTGCAAGGGCCGTATTGGCCTATCCCTGCTGTGGGGAGCCATCTGGGCAACGGTCTACATCGGGCCGGTGGCCGCGATTGTGATCTGGGTTGCGGGCTATCTGGCACAGAGAGGATAAGGCAACGAGTCCTACTCAACTCGGGTCAATTGCCCCTGAATGCCATAATGAACCATGACCCAGCGACTTCCTGAGTGGCTAACCATCCGGCTCCCTCGCCCGGACACAATCAAGGAAGTCGAGCAGATGATGCGGTCCAAGAGTCTGCACACGGTCTGCGAGAGCGCGCGATGCCCCAACCTTCCCGAGTGCTGGAGTAAGAAAACCGCGACTTTTATGATCCTGGGCGACACCTGCACCCGAAGCTGTGGTTTCTGTGCTATCAAGGTTGGAA
>JACMJO010000359.1 GCA_014380605.1 Fimbriimonadaceae bacterium
AGGAACCGGGCCGTCAGCGGCCCTTCTAACTCCTCCATCACCCGCCAAGCCTCCAAAACCGATGCGCGATCGAACGAATTCGAGCCGGCAAGGAATGTCAAGTACGGTTTCAATCCCAAGAGCCCGGCGCAAGATTCATGGTTAACCCCGCCCAGTTCGAACTTGCCGGGCAGGTAGTCGTTCGGTAGGAAATAATGGTTAGGACCCGTCAGCTCGGCAAACGCCTCGTACTTGCCAAACATCGCCCCGATGTGGGGCCCGAAAACTTTGTAGCAGGAGAAAACATACCAATCCGCATTCCAAGCCGCCACATCGACCGGAAGGTGGGGAGCATAAGCCACACCATCCACCACGACCCGTGCCCCGACCGCATGCGCAGCATCGATGCAGGGGCAGATGTTCTCGACATGCCCGAGAATGTTGGAGACTTGAACGAACGCCACCACCTTGGTCCGATCTGAGAGGAGTTCGGTTAGTCGTTCGATCTCGCAAACGCCCGTTTCGGGATGGGCTTCCCAAATCTTAACCGTGATTCCGCGCTTCGCAAGGCTTACCCATGGGCCAACATTCGCCTCATGGCCGCTCTCGCCAACGATGACCTCGTCGCCTGGCCCGAGCGCCTCGGCGTACGCATCCGCCAGAGTTCGGCATAGCGAAGAGCTTGACGACCCAAAGATCGTCCGCCCAATTCCGTCTCCACCCATGATCGTATTAACCATTGCGTGGGCGTCGGCAACGGTTTGGGTAGCCTGTTGAGAGGCCGCATAGTCCGCATCAACCTGCACGTAACTGGTGAGCATGTAGTCGCGAACTGCATCCGCGACCGTCAAAGGAACCTGCGATCCCCCCGCGTTATCCATGAAGACCTCCCCCCGGGCAAGGGCGGGAAACTGGTCGCGAATCTGCTGGATGTCCAGTTTTGATTCGGTTAGCATGTGCTCAGATTACTGCGAAAGGCCGTTCCTAGCCGCCAGGTTGAGCAAATCCACCGGAGCCCGTGGTTCCTCCACCCTCAGAACCTCCCCAGAAATCCTCCCAACTCCAACTTTCGCTGGAACCATCGGCGTAAGTTATTCGATAGTGCCCGTCGGTCGTCCAAGTCATGTCGGCAGGCAAGAGAGGATCGGGGCCTTCAAAGTGAGCCGAGCCGGACCAGTCTGCGTTGTAACTCCAGGTGCTTGACCAACCTTCTGAGTTGGAGCAGGTGTAAGTGCCGGTTCCGTTTGAAGTCCATACACCGGAGTCCTCGTACCAACCCTCATGATTGGGGCCATCCCAACGTGACGCCCACCTAGAAGACTCGTCTCTCCATTCGCTTTCGCCATGGTCCGTAGAACCGTCCACATAGGTATTGTCATAGATCATGCTGCCTTCAGTGAGCGAAGTCTGGACGCAATCATAGGTTCCATGCGAACCCGCGAGCGGACCGGCTGAAAACTCATACTCGCTGCGATAGGTTTGGGGAAAAACATCCCAATCTCCGCTGTAGGTCGAGGTGACATGACCGGCAGGTATCGTTGCCGCTTCATCGACATAGAACGTGGTCGCATATGAAGTTTCGGACCACTCAACGTCTACCCAGAGTTGAAGCCACTCATCGAAGTAGAAGTCAGATCCCGTTCCCCCGCCCGTTGTCCCGCTAGTCCCACCGGTTGTCGAGCCCGTGTCTCGGCCACGGTCGGATCTGGCCAAGGCAGCCCCATGTCCGCCGGGTCCTCCCCAATCTCGAAAGAAAAAGCCAATCGAAGTAACACCGCTTCCGGTACTTCCTCCTCCCGATCCTGTGGTCCCGCTGCTTCCTCCGGGGCCAGTCAGCATGAATGGTGCAATCGCGATGCCACTCTTTGCCATCGACAAAGCCGACAGCCGTTGCACATTTTGAACAGCTCGGCCCGTCGCCGAGAGCGGCTTGCTCGCACTACCACCGCCACTTCCCCCGCATGACAGCAACGTTATGGCGCAAAGGAACGAAGCAACCGATAAAGGGATTTGAACTTTCATGACTCTTCACCTCATCAATGGCCTATGATGCATTAAGAAGGCGCTAAATGTAGAGTTTTAGCCTAAGTCAGCGACGATAGCTGGCCCTGGCCGCCGCCTTCGCCGCCCGATTGCAGATAAGCCGCATCCCGAGCGTCGTTGATCGCTTGGTAGAAATCTTCCGCATAGTCCATTGCCGCCCGAGTTGCCATCGCACGGAACTTGCCGCCCATGAAATTGGCTCGAGGACCACCATCCTCAATCGCTTCCCAGACTGCCAGTTGAAGCCCCGCACATTGGTCAGCCGTTCTGGCTGAATCAAAGTGCTTGGCGACAATGTTGCCGGCAAGCGCGACGTTCCCGCCGATCTTCTGGGAATTCGTAGGCCGAACTTGGAAGAACTGTCCCGCCGAGATGGGCTTGTTGACTTCGGCGCAGACCGATTGCCAGGATCGATTCTGATCTCTAAACCCCAGCTTGCCCGCGAATGTGGTCTTGGAACGCCCATTGACAAACACGGTGACCGTCCGGCCGAGCGTGCTCTGCGCAAATTGCACTCGAATCGGATGGCTTGGCAGCTCTACCAAGGCAGGCTTATCCTTGACATCCTGCTGAATGCCGCCAGCCATTGAAGCGGCGATGCCGATCGCGAGACACAAGTTGCTCATAGATGTTCCTCTGTGCATCTATATGTTAGATCAACTGGCAATAGTTCCCGGGTTCGCACAAATGAAATCCTAAATCACACAGGCTCCAACTGCGCCGTGAAGTGCCGCAAGAACGGCGCCTGCTTCACAATCCGCAACCCCCGAGCCTCGGACCGCCGCTCCCACATCTCCGCGATCACATCCGCCACGTAGGTCACATGCGCCTGGGTATAGACCCGGCGGGGAAGGGCCAGCCTTACTAATTCCCGGTCAGCCCCAATCTCCACGCCATCCACGCACTTCCCAAACATCACCGACCCGATCTCCACGCCTCTCACGCCTCCCGCCAAGTAAAGCTCATTCACAAACACCTGCGCCGGAAACTCTGTCGCCGAAATGTGCGGATAGAACCGCTTGGCATCGATGTAAACCGCATGCCCACCGGGCGGCTGCACGATCTTCACCCCCGTCTCCGTCAACTTGTCCGCCAAAAACTTGATCGTCGCCGCCCGATAGTGCAGATAAGGCTCTTCCAAAACCTCATCTAGCCCCACCGCTAAAGCCTCCAGATCCCGACCCGCCAAACCCCCGTAAGTGGGGAAGCCCTCGGTCAGGATCAATAGGTTCCGAGCCTGCTCCGACATCGCATCGTCGTTCAAGGCTAGGAACCCGCCGATGTTTCCAAATCCATCCTTCTTCAGGCTCATCGTTGCGCCATCGGCATGAGAGAACATCTCCTGCGCGATCTCCTTGGGTGTCTTGTCCGCATATCCCGGCTCCCGCTGCTTGATGAACCAAGCGTTCTCGACCGCCCGGGTCGCGTCGAGGATCACGCGGATGCCGCGCTCCTTCGTGTAGGCGCGGAGCTCGCGGAGGTTCGCGAGGCTCACCGGCTG
>JACMJO010000026.1 GCA_014380605.1 Fimbriimonadaceae bacterium
GGCCGTTCAAGCCTCTGGACAGATTGGAATAAGCGCCATGCCAAGAAAGAACGAAAGTGCCTTTGTCTTCCGATCCTTGAAGCTGGCCCGAGGTCTGAGCTTGGCCTTCGGTCGCGCTGCGAAGCGGGGTTCTATCGCATTTTGCATAGCTGCAAGTGGCATGGGAAAAACCACCTTGGCAGAGCACATCGCACGAATTATCTTCGGACCGAAGGAGGGCTGGGAACCAGGGAAGATGCCAGTGTTGCTTGTGGGTGCGGATAATCCGGATCGCGGATTCTTCCTCTCAAAATCCCTGACAAAAGACCTGCTCACCGAGGTACATGATCCGTTTCGCTCTTCGATTGCTGAGATTTTGAACTGGGATATTGACGAAGATTTGAAGTGCCGCCTCGTTGCCGCTGTCTCCGACATTGGAGTTCTTGACTCCAGTGAAACCGACATGCGGGAGGCCTTCATAAACTTGGCGAAGCTGCTTGAGGTCAAGTACATCATCGTCGATGAGGCCAACCTCTTGGTGCTGACCCAACGAACGCGGTCGCCTACCGACTATGTTGAGAGCCTAAGGCGGCTCGGAGACAAGATCGGCTGCGCCATACTTTTGCTTGGCACAGTAGACATGCTTGAACTGCTGGGCTACAGCGGCCAAGTGAACCGTCGCAAGCTCCGGATCCACCTCGATCGAATCAGGTGTGACGACCAGGCGGGACGCGACGAGTTCATCGACTTCCTCCGGTCCATCGAGGAGGACTTCGACCTGCCTCGCGGGATTCTCGAGTCAAAGGCATCGGAGATCTACCAAGCCACCTACGGAATTCCCGGCGAGCTGGTCTGCTGGATTGAGCGCGCCGAGCTCCAACAAATCGCCACGGAAAGCGAAATCGCATCTTGGGAGCACTTCGAGGCCCAATGCCTGCTTCCCGTTGAGCAAGAAAGGATGCGCTGGGAAGCGGATCTGATCGAGCGGGTGATGCACGGACACGTACTTACGGAGAAGGACAAGAAGGAGATTGAAAAGCGGCGTAAGAATCGGATGAAGGCTCGACGTATCGCCGCAGGTGAGCCTGCTTGAAAGTCTTGGCTGTTAATCGTCGAAAGGACCGGACGGATCCGCGACGCTTTCCTTTAGGTGAAGCTGCGTGAGAGTACTTGTACTCCCATCGACCAATGGCTTGGGCACGCAAATCTGCGAATCGCTATTGTCGATCGTGGTTCGAACCGCAGAAGCCTACAGAGTGACTCCCTTTCGACTTGGTCGACTAGCAGTTGGCGTCGGTCGCAATGCCCCGATTGCACATGGCTCTGCTAATGGAGCAAGCGGATACATCAGCTGCAGCGACACAACTCAATGGCTAGTTGCTGGCCTGCAGATGCTATCGGGTCGGAACGATCTCGCATCGACCACACTCTTGAAGCTCCGCCCGGTCTTTGGTCCAAAGGCGCATGGCATAGTCTCCCCAGCCTTTCGAATCTGCCCAGTTTGTGTTGACGAGAAAAGCGGTGTTCAGTACGGCCTGTTTGCGCATCAGCTCCTGCACGTTACCTCCTGCCCGATTCATGCCGTAACTCTGCTTGAGCATTGCCGGCGCTGCGGCGCGCCATTCTCCAATCGCTACGGACCCATGCAGAGGCATTGCCTAAAGTGCTCGGCAGCGATCTGGCCTCAACGCGCAGAGGCAAAGGCAAAGTCTCATTTCGGAGAATGGGCTCAGAGGCAGGCACTTGACCTGGTCACGTTCGCCACAGAGCCGAGCACTGAAGTACCAGAAGCTTGGAATGAGCAGTATTGCCATGCAATTACTCGGCTCAGTGAGGGGCTGGATGGCCGCTACACGAGGACGGAACGCTTGCTGGTTCGCGGACTGGTTGAGCACAAGAACGTCCTAACGACCGCCTCGCCTGGAATGAAAACACTACTCCGACTAGCGGCGATGCAGGCAACGACGGTGGTGGACTATGTGCGTGCACCGGTGGAGAACAGTTCTCCTCGCCTTCTCAACATCGGCGGAGCAAAGGACGTCAGACTTCGCCGGCGCAGTGTTGCAAAGCAGGATTGGGACCAGATTCGACGCTTGCTCGAGACGTTGCTTGGGACAGACGAGTATGTACTGCTGCCGTCGAAGCGAGCGCTTCTCGCGCAGACCGATCTGGCCGTTTCGGGCCTTTGGCAACACGACCCTCTCTTGGCCGTCAGGTACGAGCAGGAACGAAAGAGGCGAAGTTCGCTTTTTTCTGGCAAGGCTTATCGATGCGCGATTGAAGGCGCTCTAGCTCTCGTAAAGGCGAGACGAGAGTGCGGAAAGGAGGTTCATATTCGACGCGACGGCGCAATGCTGATGGCCCAGAAAAAGATTCCTAAGCACGCAGCGGAACGAGCCTTGCATGCTGCCTTGGTCTCGCACGACATCTTTGGGGAACTGGGCGGAGCTCTTCGAACGGACTAGCTGCCGGGGCCACCGATTGGGCTAGCGCTATGCCGCCATCGGCCAGTTGGCGAAAACGACACGTGCTTGCTCGATTAGCCGCTCACAGAGGGGTTCCAGATCTTCGGCTCGTACGCCACGCTGACGAAGCACTCGCTTCACTGATGCGCGAATCTCCGCATACACGGCATCTCGGTGAGGCTCCGTCCAATCCACCTTCAAGTTGCGACGAATGGCTTGCACAACATCGTGAATCAGGTCCCGCAGCAGGGCTTCGTCATAGAGCGAGCCTTGTTGCTGAGCAACAGCGTCGTAGAAGGTCAGCTCTTCCTCCGTTAGACCAAGGTGCTCGGCGCGGACGCGACTGGCTTCCCATTGCTTTCGCATGTCGATCATCGCATTCACGACTGCAGCGGCGTCGATCAGACGGTTGTGGTACTTGCGAAGCGTGGCTTCTAGCAGCTCTTGAAAGGATTTTACCGTGATGCCGTGACGCGCTTTCATGCGCGTCAGCTCGTCCCGCATTAGTTGCTCGAGGAGTTTCAGCCGCAGGTTCTCGTGAGGCCGGTCCTTGAAGGTCTGGAGAAAGGAGTCATCGAGGATGGAGATGTCTGCCTTGTCGATTCCCGCGGCCTTGA
>JACMJO010000360.1 GCA_014380605.1 Fimbriimonadaceae bacterium
AGCGCGCCATCCTCAAGCAACTAAAGATGAGAAGGGGCGACTCATCTGCGGAGCGGCGATTGGCGCCTTACGGCAATCGTACGACCGTTCGAAGGCACTAGAGGATGCGGGAGTCGATTTCATAGTCATCGACGCCGCCCATGGCCACTCGAAGGGCGTGATGGACTGCGTCAAGATGCTCAAGTCCAAGTTGCCAGACCTTCCGGTAATCGCTGGCAACGTGGCCACAAAGGAAGGCGTCCGGGCTCTGCATGAACTTGGGGTGGATGGACTTCGGTTGGGAATTGGCGCGGGATCGATCTGTACGACACGGGTCGTCGCGGGAGTTGGCGTTCCTCAGTTCACCGCGGTTTTGGAGTGTTGTGAGGAGGCCAATCTGCTAGGGGTTCCGACGATTGCGGATGGCGGAATACGCAGTTCAGGCGACATCGTAAAGTGCCTCGCCGCCGGGGCGAGCAGCGTCATGATGGGGAATATGTTCGCCGGGTGCGAAGAGTCGCCCGGGGAACTTGAGATCTATCGCAATCGAGCCTATAAAGTCTATCGCGGAATGGGCAGCATGGCCGCGATGAAGACCGGTTCCAGCGACCGTTACATGCAGGTCAAAGAAGCAGGTGGAGTCATTGTTCCCGAGGGAGTCGAAGGGCGGGTTCCATTCAAAGGGCCGTTAGCCGATACCATGGCTCAATTGATCGGCGGCCTCAAGTCTGGAATGGGCTATGTCGGGGCGGGATCGTTGAAGGAGCTCAGAGCCAACGCCGAGTTCATGAAGATTACCGGCGCCGGCCTAAGAGAAAGCCATCCCCACGACGTCTGGATCACCAAAGAACCACCCAACTACTCGTCGCCGCTTAGTGCCGGGGAAGGTGAGTAGACCCAAGGAGCCAAACTGGCTTCTTAAAACCTCACTCCGCAGGTCCAACTATCAGGCGATCCCCCAACTTTTCGCTTTGAATAAACGATTATCCTCAAGAAGATCGCAAAATGATCGCATTTTGGCGTTGAAGATCTGAATTTTCAGCCGTAGTATTCAAACGTGAAAACAACAATCGAGCGAAAGGACGACGGGGTCCGGATGCTCGGCGCAGCTCAAAGGGAGGATATCCGCTTCCTGGCGGCCATCGCCGATATAGTCCGGGACATGATCCAGGATGAGCAGCGCATCGTGGCGGTGGAGAACTTTGGGCGGGATGAACCTGTCTCCTGGATGGCCTACCGCCTAACCTGCCTGGCGCCGACTGAATTGAATTAGGACGTGACGGCATTTCGGCGTTGCGGTATTGCGCTCTCTTTGATTCCCTAATTCCCTCACCCCCTGCCATAATCTCCTCCGAATGGAGGACTTGCAGGCTAGGGCGCAAATGTGCGAGATCGGGCGTCGGCTTTGGCAACGTGGGCTGGTTGGCGCAACCGAAGGCAACCTTACCATCAGGCTTAGCACCCGACAAATCCTTTGCACTCCAACTGGTGCGAGCCTTGGCCACCTGAGGCCAGACGACCTCGTGGTAATCGACAATCAAGGGCGTCCAGTCGATGGAGGATTGCCTTCCTCAGAGATCAAACTTCACCTTCGCATCCTAGCGAAGCGTCCAGACTGCCAAGCGGTGATCCACGCTCATCCTCCTACTGCCACGGGCTTTGCCTTAGCAGGCGAAGAGATTCCGGACAACCTGATGCCAGAGGCCGCTTATGTCCTAGGCAGTGTCGCAAGCATCCCTTTCTGCATGCCTGGAACAGACGAGGTTCCCGATGCCATCGAACCCCTCCTGGCAGACCACAAGACGTTTCTGATGAGCCACCACGGCGCGGTTGTCATGGGCAAAGACCTGACCGATGCCTATAATCGCATGGAAACCCTTGAGAGGATAGCCAAGGTCGTCCTTACAGCCAAGCTCCTCGACGCCCCAAAACCCATGCCCGACATAGCATTCGATCAAATGATCAGAATCGCGTTGAATGGAAAACTGTAGCCTCGCCTATTAATGTGTCCCGAAGAACGTGCTGAAAGGTTTGAGACACAATATCCCCTATGCGCATCCAAGCTCCCCGTGGAACCGAAGACCTCTTGCCGAGCCAGTCCCACAAGTGGCAGCACTTGGAGCGCGAGTTCTTCGCCCTGACGAGACTCTACGGCTACCGGGAAATCCGCACTCCGATGTTTGAGGACATCGAACTCTTCAAGCGGACCAGCGGCGAGACAAGCGACATCGTCAGCAAAGAGATGTACGACTTCTATGACAAAGGCGAGCGCCACATCTGCTTGCGGCCCGAGGGCACTGCACCCGTCATGCGTGCCGCCATCGAGCACGGGCTCCTCAACCAAGGCACAACTTTGCGGATGAGCTATGCCATCCCTTTCTTCAGATACGGTCGACCTCAAAAAGGTCGCCTACGCCAGGCCCACCAATTTGGATTGGAAGTGATCGGGAGCCCTTCCCCTGCAGCCGATGCCGAGATTATTGAGATCGTAGCGTCGTATTACGAGCGGATCAGGATTGGCAAGGTCCAGGTGATGATCAACTCAATCGGCCGCGCAGAGTGCAGAGCCAAGTATCGAGAAGTGGTTCTGAACCACTTTGGCGCCTACCTATTGGACCTAGGCGAAGATGAGCGAGACAAGGCTCAAAAGAACCCATTGCGCCTCTTGGATTCCAAAGACCCGAAGGCGGCTGAGCTCAAAGCGTCTGTACCACCGATCGTGAACTATCTTGAGGATGAAGCCAAGGTCAACTTCGAGACTCTGCAGTCACTTCTCACAGAAGCAGACATCAACTTCCGACTCGCACCCGACATCGTTCGTGGCCTCGACTACTACACCGATACCGTTTTCGAGGTCGTATCAGATCGTCTGGGCGCACAGAGCTCGCTCTGTGGCGGAGGTCGCTACGACGGCCTCATCAGGGAACTCGGTGGCCCCCCAACTCCCAGCGTCGGAGTTGGGATGGGGATCGAAAGAGCGATCTTGGTCCTTGAGTCGCTTGAAGTCCAGTTCCCAGAAGCCAAGGCAATAGTGTACGTCGTTCAAGCTACGGACGATGCGGGACTCGCCTGCCGCACCTTAGCCCGAACGCTCCGAAACCAGGGCCTAGAAACTCATCTAGACCTTGATGGCAAAAAGATGGCGGCGCAGCTCAAACAAGCAGATCGAGTTGGGGCGCGATTCGCGGCCATTATTGGAACCGATGAGCTAGCCAGTAACGCCGTCACCTTTCGAGAGTTGGAGACAAGTAGCCAGGAAACCATCCCCATCAACCAACTCGGCCAGAGGGTAAAAGAACGCCTGTGAAGTGGATCATCGTCGGAGCCGCTGTTAGTCTGGCATCAGCCTGTCAGGCCCAAGCACCTGACGTCACCATCAAACTGGACGCCCGCCTGAACTACCGCACTGCCGACGAAGATGCCAACACCCAGCGACTCTACGACTCTCTAGGGAACTACAGCGTCGTGTCACTAGGATTTAAACTTGAGCCCGGCTTCAAAGTGTTTGTTAGCCAAAAGCTGCAACGCTTCGACGGAGGCAAGGATCGCGATCTTCTCGACGAGTACTATGTTGAAGACGAGGGGATCTGGCGAGTTGGCAAGCAGTATCTGCCTTTTGGTTCTGGTCGGCTGGTTCGGGAGAGCGTGTTCGCGGCTCGAGGCGACACAAGCCTCATTTTCGAAGGGCTACCGATTGCCGCTGCCTACGCGCAAGGCGAAGAAGATCGCCAACAGGGAATCGTGGGCAGGATCGGAGGGCGGCTAGGGGTGAGCGTCTTTTACGGCGATCACTTTGGAATCGACGGCACATCGCTCGCATTAATCAGAAAACCCGACCAAGCATTGGGACGGAACAGAGGCTATAAGCAGGCAATCGGCGTTGACTACTCGAAGGGAATCGGCCACTTCAACCTAGCCGTTGAAGGCGTTGCTTTCAGGAAGCCGAACCGATCCCTGGACCAGTCTTTCGAGGTCGTCGATCTTAGTGCCACCTACCGATCATCGAAGTATCACAACTACACCGTCGGCTGGACGCGCCGAACAAACCCTAACGCCGACTTCTGGCGACTTCAGGGAAGTATCTTCCTCACTAACAACGTGTACATGGAGCCTCTCGTTCGCTACCGCAACGGTGAGGCCTACGATTTCAATCTTGCGATCCGCGTCAAGCTATAGCCCTAGTTCGATCCAGCAATCTGGCAACCCAGCATTCTAAAATAAACGCCATGAGCGCTGGCCGAAGAGCCTATGACATGATGCGGGGATATGTGAACCGCGAGTGGGATCGGATCAAGGGAGTCGAGTTCGACTCTGCTGAACGCGAGCTTCAAGAAGCCCTTGAACAACCAACCCCCCGCAAGCTGGATCTGTCGGGAATGGACGAAGCTATAGTAGTGGACCGCCAGCTCACTGCCTCAAAGATCCTCGGCGTTCCTATCAATGCCCCTTACGCCGATGTTCAAAAGGCCTTTGACCGACTCAAAAAACGCAGCGACGGCTCTAACTTTCCCTCGGGCTCAAGCGAAGCCGCCCAGGCAATTGAGATTCAGCGTAGAGTCCAGTGGGCTTATGGCGTTTTGACGGAAGGGATGGACATTACTCAAAAGCGCTTCCGAAGCCTGGAGATCAACTAAGCGGTCGGTCAGCCACGTAGTGCTCGGCCGTCACGCCATAGTAACGATCCGTCGACCCCCTATACTCCATCCCAATCTTCTGCATGATCCTGAGCGACGCTTTGTTTTCGGGATAAGCAATGGCGTGCAACTGGTCCACGCCTAGCCTCTCAAATCCATACTTCATCACGCCAAGACCGCACTCCGTTCCAAACCCCTGGCCCCAAGAGTCTCGGGCCAGGTGCCATCCAATCTCGATCTCACCCGTCGCCATCTCGCCCGAGGA
>JACMJO010000361.1 GCA_014380605.1 Fimbriimonadaceae bacterium
TCAACCAGGTCAACTACCCGCTATGGCAAGTGATCGAGCGCGTGCTAGACAAGAGCCCAGCCCTTCGGTACTCGAGCGCTCCAGACCTAGTCAAGGCTCTGCAGGATGCCCAGCACGCGGGTGCGTCTGGTTCGATGATCGTCGCCCCACCGCAATTGGGGCACCAAACCACGATCTACGGAGTTCAGCCTTCTCCCTCTGCGAACCCGTACCTGAATCCAATCGCCCCCCCTATCCAAGGAGCAGGGCAATTACCGCCGCCTGTGGCCTATCCTTACAATCCTTATTCACAGCCGGGCCAGACCGCTCAATCGCCGCATACTCCCAATTTTCCCCAGGGATTTGGCAATGCGCCGGTTTACTATCCGCCACCGCCTCGCCAGCCTCTCATCAAGCCGGAAACGAAGCAGTTCTTCGGAAAGTTCGTGATCTCGCTGGTGATCATGGGCTCGCTTTTCGCGCTGATCATTGTCGCAATCAACGGCATCAGCCAGGCCCTGGAACGCACGAATAACACGCGCGAGAATGCCACCGTCGTTCAGCAGATCAAGAGCATCGACAAGAAGAAGTCGCTTGAAGAGCAGATATCGGAGATGCAGAGCCTGATCGCCAAGCTTAAAGGCGATTTAGAGCGCAAGGAGGCGAAGTCCAACCTGGCCGTCCTCTATGAAAAGGTGGGCAAGAACGCCCTTGCGCAGAACGACCTCGTCTCCGCTGAAAGCGCTTTCCGAAACTCGGTCGACCAGGACCCGGACAATGGCATCCTGTATACGAACCTTGGCAACCTTTACGACCGGCGAGCCCGCGCCGAGCAGGATGTACGCACTCGCATCTCGCTTTGGCAACAGTCGGCTGAATCGTGGCGAAGCGCCGCCACCAAGGAAGCCAATCCAGATGCCAAGAACCGATACGCAGAACAAACCGCAATTGCCTACTACAATCTAGCCTGGGAGATGAACGAAGACCCTGGCTTCCCTAATCATGAGATTCGGTCCGCACTCTACCTTGCCCAGGATTATGCTCCCACGGGTTCCGATGTTGACCGAAGTATCCAGTTGCTGTTTGACCAAGTCCGCAATTAGCGATCCTTTAGGCGCATGTGAAGCGCCCGCGGAATCAGAGACTATGCAAGCCCTTTTGTCAGACCACCATCGACCAGCAGATTTGAGCCTGTGATATAGGCGGCTGGGATGGAACACAGGAATACGATTGCCGCCGCAATCTCTTCCGGGCTCGCTAAGCGGCCAACTGGTACCTCTTTACCTTGCTTCTCCAGCGCTTCTTCCGCTGAGATCCCGTCCTTGCCACCTCGGATTTCCGCCAAGTGGCGTTGGCGGTCGGTCAGGGTATGTCCAGGCAAAACGCTGTTGACGGTGATTCCATGGGGCGCAAACTCGGTAGCCTGCAGGCGCGTAAGCGCCATCAAGCCTGACCGCAGGGTCGAGGAGATTGGCAACATCGGCGAGGGCTCTTTCGCGACCAGGCTCGTGATGTGGACGATCCTTCCAAACCCATTTGCCAGCATCGAAGGCGCAACCATCCGAACCAGCCTGATCACGTTCATGAGGGTGCTGTCGAATCCTGATTGCCAGTGCTCGTCGGTCAAGGTTGTAAAGTTGCCGGCCGGTGGACCTCCGGTGTTGGTGACAAGAATCTCGGGCGCGGAGAGGTCGGCTGTTGTCTGCTCCAGCCACCATGCCAAGTCCTCTGGATTGTTGACGTCTACGACATAGCTCCGGGTCTCAGGGCCGATCTCTGCCGCCGCAGCCTCCAGGACTTCCTCGTTCCGTGCGCAGATAGAGACATGGCAACCTTCTGCTGCCAAGAGCTTTGCCGTGGCTAGTCCAATCCCTTTGCTTGCGGCCGCCACCATCGCCACTTTTCCGCTGATTCCGAAATCCATACATAGATGATGATTGATCCCGACATCTGATTGGGAATGTTAGGAAGAAGTTAGGCTTGAATTCATTCGCCTCAAAAGCTAGGCGAGCTGATCTAAGATGAGGAAGTCTGTTATGAAGAGAGGATTTACCCTTATCGAACTTTTGGTGGTGATTGCGATTATCGCCATCCTTGCCGCCATTCTTTTCCCAGTCTTTGCCCAAGCGAAGAACGCCGCCAAGAAGACGGAATGTCTCTCCAATCAGCGACAGCTTGGAATTGGGTTGCAGATGTATATCAGCGACTACGACGATCAGGTCTTCTTCTTCGCGCATGACGTCGACCTTTCGAGAACGGCCGCGACTCCATTTGGAGCAACCCGGGAGAATCGATGGTGGAATCAGATTCTGCCTTACACCAAGACCCAGGGCAGGCTCTTGGTTTGCCCGAACGACTCGGGGCGCAGACCGCATGCGCTAGAAGATGGCCAGGCGGGAAGGCCTCTTGTGCCTCGGTCCTATGTGGCGAACCGAGCAGCCGAAGGTTTGAACTATTCCTCCGTCGACGAACCCGCAACGATCGTAGTGGTCACAGTCAAGGAGGGTCGATACGATGACTCATGGTTCGAACCCCCGAAAAACCTCTACGACAAAATGAACTCAGGTGGGACAGTGATCGGCCCTCCCGTCTTAGCTTTAGACCTACAGAACAAAGGCGTCAACATGACCTTCTTCGATGGCCACGCCAAGTGGCAAAGTAAGGGACGGATTCTGTCAGAGCCATGCGGCCTACCGTGGTCGGGAGTGCAACTGATGCGCCAGTTCCCCATTCCACCCACTCCGGGCCAGCCGAGCCGAACTCCTTGGCACCCCAATTGTCCAAGCTAGGTTTGATAGAGGTGAGTGGGTGATAGGTTGAAGAAACTCCTAGGTAAGTACAGACCAAAGCCTCACCCTCATCACCCGCTCGCCCAACATCACCTCCATCAAGTAAAATCTCCTCCGGAGAGATGGCGGAGTGGTCGATCGCGTCAGTCTTGAAAACTGAAAAACAGCAATGTTTCAGGGGTTCGAATCCCCTTCTCTCCTCCACTTCAAAGTCTCACTTTGCGCCGACTTTCACTTTTCCATTGCGGTGGATCGTTGGCAGCTTATCCACGATACGGCAATGCCGATTGGAGATGAACCACAATTCGTCCCGGTCATTTCTCAAGATCAAGAAGGCCTCCGCGGACTCAGAGGGTGTGTGAATACCTAGGACCTCGTAAGTCTTATCCTTCGAAAAACCGCTTTGCAATGGCAACGGCCGGGGCGCGGATTCTCCGCTCATCTCTTCGATGCGGACATGGAGGTTTGGATTGATGAAAATGCTCATAGGACTAAACTCCAAAGGGTCTTTGGTATATGAGAACGAAGGTTCCTTGGAAATTGGCGAGGTCATGCGGTCCGAAAAGCAAAAATCCCTGAAGGAGCCGTGTAACCTCTAGCCTTGATGGACGACCCCGAAAGTAGGCGCAAATTTCTTGGAGGCATCTTCACTTCGGCGGGAAACATCGTGACCCGACGCTTGGGCCAAGTTGCGAAAACGCCTGAGGTCTCGTCCGAAACCCATTCCGACAGCTATCTACCTCTGCTGCGGCCGCCAGATTCCATCCGCGTCTTTACCGAATCGGATCACCGAACCTTGAAGTCCCTCAGAGGCGGCTACTGGGAAGGCGACGGCGCAACCGTTCGGTCCACCATCTTCAGCGACAAGCATCGCTTCAGCCTCGAAGCCCCGGAGATTGAGCCAACCCGAATTGCCATCCGTTGGCAGGGTGACATTGTTGGCGTTCGACGGTTCCTCGGCGACCATTGGGAGAGATCCTATGGTGACCTCGAATGGCGTGCGGAAATCCCGGACCGACCCATGCCTTGGTACTTCCTGGCCTACGACGGCAAGCGAACACACGGATATGGCGTCAGGACAAGACCAAGCTCGTTTTGCTTTTGGAATGCCGACCGAAGTGGAATCACCCTCTGGCTCGACGTGAGAAACGGAGGCAAGGGCGTTGTTCTTGGCGAGCGGGAGATCGAGCTTTGCGAAGTTGTGAGCCGCGAGGGCGATCCTGAGGAATCGGCCTTTCAAGCCCACCAGGCATTCTGCCGCCAGATGTGTCCTTATCCAAGGCTGACCTCCGAGCCCGTCTACGGTACGAACGACTGGTATTCGCTCTACGGACAGAACAGCGCCCACCAAATTCTGGAGATCAGCCAGATGGTCGGAGAATTGGCCCCAAACGTCCCGAATCGACCTTTCTCCGTCATCGACGCAGGCTGGAGTCCAGGAGGTTGCGATGAGGGGCCGTATGACCAAGGCAACGAGAGGTTTGGCGATATGGCGATGTTTGCCAGCCAGTTGAAAGATCTTGGAGTTCGGCCCGGTCTTTGGATTCGACCGCTGGTAAGCAGTCCTGACACTCCGGAGTCGTGGCGGCTGTCCCGAGACTCCAAGTTCCTCGACCCGACTCATCCGGAGGTCAGCGAGCACGTCCTGCAGATGGTAAAGCGAGTCGTTGAATGGGGCTATGAACTGATCAAGCACGACTTCACAAGCTGGGATATCACCGGGAAGTGGGGCTTTGAGATTGGTGCCAGCCTAACCCCGGCTGACTGGGCCTTTCAAGACCGCTCTCGGACGACCGCGGAGATCGTCAATGAGCTGTACGACCAAATCAGGATGGCGGCAGGCTCGACCTATGTGCTTGGTTGCAACACGTTCAGCCATTTAAGCGCGGGCGTCTTTGAGCTGAACCGGATTGGCGACGACACGAGCGGCCGCGATTGGGACCGGACCCGAAAGATGGGGGTCAATGCCCTCGCCTATCGAGCCGCCCATCAGGGCGCTTTCTATGCCGCCGACGCCGATGTTGCCGCGTTGACCCAGAGCCATAAGGGCCGCCAAGCACTTGAGTGGTTGAGGCTCCTGGGATTGAGCGGGACGCCATTGTTCGTTTCCATCGAACCTTCCGCCTTGGGCCCAGAAGAGTGGACCGCTCTTCGAGACGCATTCGAGAAAGCCGCGATACGCCGTGATGTCGCGGAGCCACTAGATTGGATGAACTCGGTTTGCCCAAGGAAATGGCGCATCGACGGTGGACGACAGGAGTTTGACTGGTCCACTCCGACCGGCCCGAATCCGTTCGCTAGCTAGCCTGGGACGGCGAGATCGCGGGTTGGGGCCGCCTCAGAAAGCGATTCACAATGGCGGTGGTGAGGCTCTTCTTGGGCCACTGCCCACCATAGGCGCGGATGCCCTGGATGATGTTGACCACCGTGTTCGTGAGCCCTATCAAGGCGATAATAATCCAGGTAACCGCCGACTTCAGGATAATTGGCCACCACTCGAAGTTCTGAAAGTTCTCTTGATAGTGTCGCCAGAGATTCATCAATGAAATGCTGAGAGAAATCACGCCGATCGTGATGAGGAAGGCGTTCAGCAACAGCATGCCGATCAATGCGTGGAGGGCGTGGTAGCGCACATAAGGCGACTTGTTGCCTACGATGAAGGCAACTAGGGGTCCGAAGAAGGGAAAAAAGACTCCGGAAACATGAGCGAGCGCCGCGCCGGTTTTCTCAGACGACAGAAGCTGGTTGGAATCCACAGGCTCTCTATTCTCCATCGGTATGCATTATGAATGGGTCGAACGTCGCAGGGCGATCAAGATGCCTAGAGGCAAGAGCACCAGGGTCGCCAAAGCGGCATAGGGGAAGATCGGGAAGAATCTGAAGGGGTTGGCTGGGCCAACGGGCAGTTCCACCCGGAGCGAAGAGGATTCCTTCGTCGGCAGTTGTCCCCGTAGGTTGCCTCGTTGGTCCACGGCAAACGAGTAGCCCATTGAGGCGGATCGCACCAACGGTAAGCCAGTTTCTACGGCCCGCCAGATTGCGCCGGCTTTGAGTTGGTCGGGAGCCGTGGTCCCCATGTACCAATCATCCACCGACATGACCGCCAGAAGCTCGGCCCCGTTCATGGCCTGCCGATAGGCGATGTCCGGGAACAAGCCCTCGAAGCAAAGAAGTGGCCCAACTGTCCGCTTGCCGACTTTGAGCGCTTTGACTTCATCGGCAGGAACCAGGTCCCCACCAGGCAAGTTGAAAACCGAGGCCAAGAAGGGAAGCTGGTTTCGGAAGGGAACGAACTCCCCGAAGATGACGAGGCGGGTCTTGTCCGCATACTTCCAAGTGCCGTCGAAGGAGAAAGCGGTTTGGTAGCTTGGGTCCAAACCTCTGATCCCACCAAAGATTACTGGCACCGCTGGATCAACGTCGAACACAGGTTTGGGAGGGAACGATCCATCACTCCCGGCAATTCCTTCCGGCAGAACCAGCAACTCGGACCCTCCGAGCTGGGCTTTGGTGTAGAAATCTGGGATGACTTTCCTGAGAAGGGCTTCGTTGTCGGCGCGATTGCCAAAGGCCAAGTCCGTCCCGGGTTGTCCGATCGACACCGTCATTACCTGCGAGGGTAGAGGTTCGCTGTAGCGAACCCACGATCCGAGCAGAAGCAGGGCGATTCCCGCAACGTAGCCTCGTATCTGCCGCCAACTATGGTCGCCCGCCAAGATTTGGGCAAGGAAGACATTGACCAGCACTACCCAAGCCCCAACCAAGAAGATGGAGCCAAAATAGGCGTTCTGGATAAGCACCGGGAACGGCCACAAGGGCGTCGCGATGAGGCCATAAGGAAACGCCAAGCCAGGGACGTAAGATCGAAAAACCTCGATCCCTGCCCACACCAGAGGAATCGCCCAAGGCATCTTGTGTCGCCAGCAAAGAGTCACTTGCCAGCCCAAGATGCCAAAGAACAGCGCCACCAAAGCACAGCCAAGGATGTACGGAATGAAAGCAAGGATCGGGTTCTGAACCCAGCGATTGATGAAGCTAAAGAGCCAGGCAAACTGGCCCAGTAGGAGGAGGAATCCAAACGTGAATCCGCTTCGGAATCCTTCCTTCGATGTTGATTCACGCAAGGACACAAGCCATGGAGCTAAAGCCGCCAGCACAAGCAACCCTAGATTAAAGGGCGGGAACGCAAGATTGACAAGAACCGCGGTTGCCAGAGATGGCCAGGCTTTAGCGAGCCGCGCCATCGACGCTTCCACTCAGGGCACGATCCGTCAGGTGCCGCGTATCGTTGTAGTACTGGATGACGAAGAGGCCCTCTGGCCTTCTTTCTAGCTTGGTTACGCTCGTGTTGCCAAATCGAAATGCCCTTGATGTCTCCAAGTTTCCCTGAACGAGTCGAGCCAGAAGCAATCCGCAGGTACCTCCGTGGCTCACGACAACCGTGTTGCTATCCTCGCAACGCAAGTCCTCGACGATGGGATCAAGCCGCTTCCAAACATCCGCAAACGATTCGCCATTTGGCGGTCTCAGGTGTAGCCGGTCGGTATTTTGCATGGCTTCCATCGCGGGCCACCAATGAGAGATGTCCTTAAAGAACTCGCCTTCCCAATCCCCGAAGCCTCGCTCGCGCAGAATCTTGGTTTCCTCAAGGATCGCACCAGTGGCGTCGGCAATGGGTTGAGCGGTCATTATGGCGCGGCCCAGGTCACTGCATAGGATTCTGTCGATTCTCTTACCGCTGAAGCGGGAACCCAGAAGCCGTGCCTGATCTTTACCTTCCTGATCGAGCTCAATGTCGGAATGGCCCTGTGCCCGTTGCTCGGCATTCCAGGACGTTTGCCCATGCCGAACAAGGTACAGCCGCATTGTTAGGTTATACCTGCCAGGGGCGAACCTCACCTAGTTCGCGGCCCGCGGTGTCTACCTTCAGTGCGCCTAGCCTCAGGATCCGAACAGGAGCAGGGGCAACTGCCGTGCAGTTGGCTTTGACTTTTCCTTGCTCAAAGTCGATCGACTCAATCGTTCCCATCCCGAAATCCTCCCCGTGCTGCTTGGCAAAGCTACAGAGCAACCCTTCGTAGTCGGCAGGATGGGCGACATGGGCGCGAGTGCAATGGAAATGGTCGAGCGCTTGCCCCATTTGGGCATCGTCGGGATCTTCTCTCGCGATCAGAAAGAGAGAGCCACCGGCGACCTCGCCATGAATGACCTTGCTCTGGAAGTACCGTGTTAACTCATCGATATGTACGGGCATCCCCGATCCAAGCCTTGCACCCTCAACTGAGACTCTTGCAAGTTCGAACTCGTGCGATTCGCAAGCCTCGAACATCTTCAGCCAATGCGCTTTTCGTTGTGCGCTTTGCACCATCGCCGGGAAAGACTGCTCCAACTCGACCTCTTCCGGCCCAACGGGAAACCCGGCTTGATCCATGGATGAGTTGGTGGGCACAAGGATTTCATCGGGCGCGGCGATCTGCGCCGCCAACATCGTGACGTGGCGGATCAAGGGCGTTCCTCGGTTAGGCCACAACTGGACGATGACACCCTCGGCGGCGATCGCCAGGAGTTGGGTCAGCGCGGCCAGCAAGATGTGCGGAGAGCGTTGAGGATCCAGACTGCCATAGAACCGAGACGCGATGACCTTGTCGTCGCGGAAGAGGCAAAGCCTTCCCGGAGGCGCTTGATCCGGCTCCGCTGGATCAAGGCAAACAAGGTCGCGGCCCTTCCGGTTGGCCTTGAGCCATTCCCGCCAAGAACGATCTTGGGTCGAAAGGAGAAGCGTTCTGGCCATCAGCCCGAAACGTTACCTGAGGCGTCGCTGAACGGCATGCCAAACCTTGGTTTGAAGGAAAGAGGTAGGGTCGAGAAGGCTCGAGAGCCGGCGGGAGCGTCCTTGCCCCGACCTCCGTTTCCACCTGACTCCGTGGTGCCACCGACTCTCTAAATTATACCTACGATCCACCCGGTCCTGAGTTTTGGGGAAAACGCTCAATCTTCGCGGCGCCGAGGATTCTGGTCTTGATCGCGCCTTTGTTAACCCCAATGTGAATGGTCTCCGCATCGA
>JACMJO010000362.1 GCA_014380605.1 Fimbriimonadaceae bacterium
GCCGAAGCGCGGCCAATTCGGCGTAGGCCATCGCGCCCGCAAACGCGAGCGCTCCTCCCGCCACCCACAGACCCAGGTACATCCACGGGTTCGGCACCAGGCCGGCCATGAATGGCGGCGCAAACAATATCGTGAGGCAACGATCCTGGGTGACCGGTGCGCGAGCTTCACCTTCGGGATTTCTCGAGTTGGAGTGGACGGTATCAACATTCGAGATCTCATGGTGGCGGCCGACAAGGACATGTACCTTCACAAAGCCGCAAAGACCCCATCAGCGGTTGTTAGAACCGAGTCGTTGGCTCGCCAGTCCGCTTAGACTGTCGAGCGGATTTCGAATCCAGGACCGAACGATGTAGCACTTCGATCGGTCCTGACGATGTTTGCGACAAAGCCCGGGCCACCTCTTACCTTGAGTTCAAAGTCCGCGAGGGCGGCACCTGACTCGTGGCCTGCTAGGATCTCAACATCTCCGTTTCTTGTGTTCCAAACCGCGCCGCGGATCGATAAATCCCGGGCTTCATCTCTAACAAAGGCTCGAAATCCAACTCCTTGGACCCTGCCCGAAACGATCAGGTGGACTCCGTTCATTTCCACCTTATTCTGACTCAAAGTCAAGGCACTAACTCCAGTTAGCTTCGTACTACTGTCAATGGTATCGACTTCTTTATGCACTAGCAATTATACGGTTAAGAGATTGTAGAGTGATGGTGTTCGGATCTCCGATTTGGAGGCCGGCAAATACAGAAAGAAAGGAGAGCCAGAATGGCCACTATTACCAATGCAACCCTCAACCTTGCGCACGATCGAACTAAGAAGATTGTGACCGCAACCGTCAAATGCAACGTCAACTTCACGGCCCTAGAGCTGTGTCAAATGAAGAGCTGCCGAGAATCAAGGCACTTCAAGCTGAAGGCCCAACTTTGGGGCGAAGATTCAGGTCTGAATTTTGGAGACGATCACCTCTGGACGTATTCAGATGTGTTCTTTTTACCCGACGGAACCCCCGCCGCCACCGAGAGTCGGACGTTTACCGTGCTCTTGGGAGAAGGCGTCCTCGATGAGGACTGGGGCCAGGATGAAGTCTACGGCAAACTTTTGCTGACGAACCTTGGCTCGATGGCTCAAATCACTAAAAAGACCAACACGGTCAGCCATAGCTTCTAAAGTTATGATATTGGAGCGGGCGACAGCGTCGTCGTCCGTTCCTTTACAGGAAGCTTCTCAACCGTCGATTGTTCTCCCAATCCGCCAAGCAGTTTTCGCGCAACGAATGGGATGAGGCGAGGCTCGTTGCTATGGCCCTTTGTGAAAATAGCAAAGACATATTCGTTGCCGTTTTGCAGTTGAGTCCAGGCAATGTCCATGCGAACGGTAGAGGTGTAACCCGCCTTTGACCAAAGTTTCGACCCTGTGGCCAGCGCCGAACCCACAAATTCTTGGGACTGACTATCGGCCTCCTTCGAATCCACTGGAATTCTGCGACTCAGATAGCCCTTCATCCACTCATGCCTTTGCTTGGAAACCAATTTGTCCATCGCGATCAGAGACATCATTCGTACACCGGCCTCCGGCGTTAAGGAGTTCCTGTATTCGAACTTGGGGCCGTAGCCTTGCCGCTCGCGACCATAGGGTCCCTCGTTCCAGGTCTTCTGGTTTACGTTGATTCCGCTGAAGCCGAGATCCGTCAGCCAGCTGTTGACTGCGTTTCGCTTTTCCGTCCACTTCTTGAGTTCGTTTGGCGCCAGTTCGGGGCCACCCGTTGTGTCAGTTATCGCATCAAGGATTAGCGCAGTCGCGTCGTTCGTCGAGTCCACGATCATATCCTTGAACCCTCTCTCCAACTCCTCGGTCATCTTCAACTTGCCTGAATCAAGGAGCTTGGCCCCATACGCAAGATAGAAGAGCTTGACGGTACTGGCAGGATAGAAAGCACTCTTTCCCTGGAATTGTCCGAAATCAACGCGATCTGCTTTCCGATCGATCTTTCCAATCGCAATCCCAAGCTGATCGGCAGTCATCTTCGGAAACTCCTTCAAGGTAACGACATGTACCGTGGAGGCCAAACTGTCTAACTTCAAGACTGGGAGCAGGATGTCCGACTTCATGATCGCCACAACGGCAAGCGTAAGCACCAGTGAGTTTTACCTAGGTAGGCAAAGGCAGCGCATCGGAGTAAGTCTAGGCGGCGGCTGAATGAAAAAGACCAAGCTCCGAGGCGTGATTGCGGACTTGCTGAGTCTCGTCGTCTAGCTTAGTCAAAATTTCTGAGCACTCGGCCCCATCTAGCTCCCGTTCCATTGCCAGAAAAATGGCGCCTAGCCTGCAAGCGCCAACGGCCTGACTGCTTCCCTTCGCAGCATGGGCGTGGTACTTCATTGCTTCGCAGTTTTCGGAATGAATCGCTGTAATCAGGCCATTAACCGATCCAGGAAGGTTCGAGAAATACGCTTCCAAGAGTTCCTGAGCGAACTCGGTATCGCCTCCCGTTGAACTTACAAGCTGTTCTAAGTCTAAGGCCGGTAGCTGATTCCATCGACACCAGCGTTCGGTCAAACTTTTTGTTATCTGCGTACTCATTGCTTCTTCCAAAGTCGTTCTTGCATTTGATGATTGGACGCGATTCGGTTTACTTGGATGGTCTGATTTAACAATGCGCGGACTACCGCAAATATCGCCACTGGCAAGAATGCGGTAGCATTTTTGAGATGTTGGGGCGAACATTGACCGCATGTCTGGCAGCATGGACACTGACCCTTATGGGTTGCAGTTCAAAGCACACCGGCGAGTCTGCGCTGACAATGGCCCCTCAAAAAGTGACGATTATCGCAGGTACGTGGGTCGGCAACCTTGATAAGGCGACGATTACGGTGAGCCTTTCCAAGGACGGTCGATTTCAAACCGTCTTCAGAGGCGGCAAACACCGGTCTGTTGTGAAAGGCAGGGCCAGCCTCGAGGGAAGCTACGTGCGGCTTGAGCCCACGGAGTTTAACGGCGCTAAGCCTAAGTTAGCTTCTCAAAAAGAGCAGGTCAAGTTCAAGTTCAGTTCAGACTGGGCCACTCTGACGTCGGAGAGTGGGCTTTCGCTTGCTCGCAAGATTTAAGTCAGGCTAAGCGGTCTATTTGAACTGCTCGAAGATACTTTGAGCCCCAGTTGCTGACCGGGTTTGAACCGCATGGAGGGTATGCGCCCCAAGGTTCGAGTGGATCTTCTAAGCTTGGATCGCCGTTCATAACCACTCGCGAGGCTCCCTGAAGACCTTGCAAGGCCCGTTCCTCTGATATCTCATTACTAAGTATCCCAGCGCAAAGCGGGTATCGA
>JACMJO010000363.1 GCA_014380605.1 Fimbriimonadaceae bacterium
CTGCCGGAGCAGTGCCAGCGTGATCTTAGTACCAATGATCCATGGCGATTGCGGTTGGACCTTGCTGATTGGTTCCGCCAGTAACTTGCGAATGGTCGAGCTCTGCTCGATCTCAGTCAGCGATATCGCTGACCGCTGGCGAGCTTTCACCGGCCGCCATTGATGCCACGGGACCGGATAAGCTGTCTTAGCACCGCGTTTGAAGATCGCCACGCAGGACGTGTTAGTTGCCTGGCCCCGAAACGGCTTCAGCGGATCAATGTCCTGTACAACCTGGACGCCCAACGGGCGCCCGGAGGGCAATTCGAACTGTCGGAAGTGCCACCCGCCCGTCTCGGACTGGAAGATTGTTCGTGGCAGCACAAAGCCAATCCGACCTCCTTCAACGAGATATTTATCAGCTGCGACATACGTCATGAGAATACAGACGTCAGTTTTAGCTGCTTTACTCTGTTGTCGCCGCTTGCCCGGCAGCGGGCCGACAAGCCGGTAATGGCTCCACGCCTCCGCACTGACTTTGCGATATTCCGGGGCCAGGCTCTCCCAGTTCACCCAAGGGGGATTTCCCACAACAAGATCAAACTGCCCGACAAATAGCGGCGCAAAGGAGTTCTTGATGATCCGAGCCCAGATGCTGTCGCGACCCTCATCGCGAAGCCGCGCCATCGTGTCGAACAACTCGATATATAGTTTGGGATCGCTCACCATGACGCCCCCCTGGATGAGGTCGTCCAGAAACTCCTGACTCGTAAGACCGACCTTTAAGGCGTGTTCGATGGACTGTGTGAAAAGGTTGACGGTAGCCACACTTGCGCCGACTTCACGGGGCACTAAAAGGAAAGGGGGCTTGGTAGCAGCACAAGGTACCCTGGCGACTGGCGAGGTGCTGGTGAAGAGATCCTGATACTCAGTTGGCGTCGAAACGGAGTCGGCCAAGAAGATCGGCAGTTCAACATCGCCCGAAAACTTTAGTAGATCCCGCACTGCGATCAGAAAGTTTGTGCGGCTTGCCAAGACCGCCAGCGGATTGATGTCAAAGCCGACTACGTTCCGCAAGATGGCTGTGAGGAGGCCCTTTTCCGCACCGGGGCAAGATTCGGGACTCTCAGCGAACCGTTGACGTATCCTCGCGATCGTACGGATGAGGAAGGTTCCTGAACCACACGCTGGGTCAAGTACCCTCGTTTTGAAATCGCCCACGAAGCCGAGCTGATCGAGCGTCAGATCGGCGACCCAGTCTGGCGTATAATATTCGCCTAGGCTGTGGCGAACTTCGCGCGGCAACAGAGCCATGTAGAGATCTTTGAGCAGATCTTGGCTTTCAGCCGGACTGTCCGAAATCGAACCGAGATTATACTGGTCGAATTCGCGGACTAGCGAACGAAGGGCTGCTTCCAAGTCTGGCGTCCACGCAGAGAGGTACCAAGCGAACAAGTCACCTTCCAGAAAGTTTCGAATGCCGATGTGCTGGAAAATGCCGCCTGCTTCAAGTTCGGTCAATTCACGTTTAAGGCTTGCCGTGGAGGCAGTTCTGAGAACTTTCTGCGTGACTGACGGAAGACCATGGTAAACTCCGACAATCTCTGCTGAGAGCAGCTTCATAACGAGCGCGTAGTAGGTGTGAGCACAGAACAGAAGGAGGCCAAAATCAATGCCTTTTTTGTTCAGGCCATAAAGGGCTGCAAGGCGGTTTACTTCGTCGTTGGACGAAAGAGCTTCATAGCCGCAAACGATACCGAACAAGGACTGCCACTCGGCATAGAGCGTCTGCGCTTTGGGGTCTTGGCTGTCTTTGAGCGCGCCATACAAGGCGCGGACCATTTTGCCGGCCGAGGCCGAGCTGCCCCCGAAATCTCGCGCGAGGTATGTGGCGGAAAACGGACGCCCTCCGGCACCTAGATTGTAGAGCGCCCAGAGTAATCGTGTAACCGATGCGGCCGTGATCAGGACCGGCGCTTCTTCGATCCACATGCCATCGCGGAAGCGCACAAACAGGATGCGCTTGCCATCGAGTCCTACTCCGAACAGAGAGTCGATTGGCTGACTGTGTTCATTCTTAAGATCGGCAAACCGGCTTTTTATCTGGGCCAAGAGCTTTGCCGAGCCGCCATCTTGCAGCGTTGGGCCGATTCGGTCAGACGCGCTTGACGGGTTCTTATACTCGACGATCACACGATCATAAACAGAGTCCACCCGGCCACTCGCCACGGTAAATTCATGACGCGCCTCAAGCGTTATGCCGGCTACCTGCTCGACTTTCAGCAGCTCTCGGTCGGCCGCGCTTCGGATATCCGCCTCGGTCGCAGCTGCCTTAGCAGCTAGCGACAGCGTCTCAGCGAACGCCGCCGAAGCCTGCTCAATGATCGAGGCGAGTTCATGTTTATCTGCTGGCATTTTTTTCCCGAATCAACGGTTGCTTTGGGGTCCTCACAAGACGCGGTTCGCTGTC
>JACMJO010000027.1 GCA_014380605.1 Fimbriimonadaceae bacterium
CCGCTGATCCCCTGACTTACAAAGATGCCGGAGTCAATATTGATGAAGCTCAGCGAGCGCTCCGGTCAGTTGTAGGCGGGATTCAATCGACCTATACCGAAAACGTGATCTCCGGAGTCGGCGGATTTGGCTCGCTTTTTCGAGCAAGCTTTGAGGGTATTTCCAATCCAATCCTGGTGAGTTCGATCGACGGCGTCGGAACCAAGACGAAGGTCGCCGCAATGGTTGGCCAGCACAAGAACTTGGGCCACGACATTGTCAACCACTGCGCGAACGACATCCTCTGCCAAGGCGCGAAGCCGCTTTTCTTCATGGATTACTTCGGTTGCTCCCGGCTAGAAGGCCTTGTCTTCGAGGAGATTCTTCAGGGCCTCATCGAAGCTTGTACCAACGTCGGGGCATCCCTCGTCGGAGGAGAAACCGCCGAAATGCCGGGCGTTTACCACGACGGCGAGGTGGACCTGGTGGGATCGATCGTCGGGATCGTCGACTACGAGAAACGCCTCCCCAAAGGCAAGATGAGCGCCGGGGATGCCATCGTAGGAATCATGAGCGATGGCCTTCATACCAACGGCTACTCGCTTGCCCGCCGAGCCCTGTTCGAGTACGGCGGCATGTCGGTTCGGGATCCGGTTCCCGGAACGGAGAACAGTATCGGGGAAGAGCTTCTTCGACCCCATCGATGCTATTTCAACTCTGTTTATCCCCTCATCCAGGAGTCCGATGCCATCTACGCCGTCGCCCATGTCACAGGTGGCGGTCTCTACGATAATCTCCCCCGAGTCATGCCCGCCGACGCGCGAGCGGTCATCGAGCGGCGATCCTGGACCACCCTTCCCATCTTCTCAATGATCCAAGAAGCGGGCAACGTCGCCGACCACGAAATGTATCGAGCCTTCAATATGGGAATCGGAATGGTCCTGTTCTGTGATCGCTTCGCCGCGCCGGGAATTGTCGATAAGCTGAAGGAGTCCGGTGAGCAGGCGATGATTATCGGCGAAGTCCAATCCGGTTCGCATGATGTACAAATAGTGTAAATGCCGGTAACGCACTGCACGGAAGTTGCGTACCCCCATTTAGTTAGAGGTGGTTATGAGGAAACGCGTGCCTTACGCGATTGATCGGGCGTTCACCCTGATTGAACTCTTAGTCGTGATTGCGATTATTGCAATTCTTGCGGCGATTCTTTTCCCTGTCTTTGCCCAGGCTAAAAATGCGGCAAAGGGCGCAGTCTGCATCAGCAACATGAAGCAGTTTGCCGCCGCATCCATCATGTATGTCACAGACAATGACGGCATCTGGTACCCGTTGGCCCGCTACGAGCCGATGCTGGGCTTTGCGGACCAAGTCCCCTGGGTTGGTTACGACAACAACAACGGTCCCCTGAACGGCGGCTACAACGGGCGAGTCGATCAGCCCGCGCAGAATCCAATCCGGCCAGGGGTAATCGACGTCTACCTCAAGAACAACGACATCAAAAAGTGCCCGAATAAGCTTGGACGAACCCAAACTGCGCGTGCCGCAAACGGGTTTTCGCCTTTCAACCCATCGGCGTACTACTCGACCAACCCTTCCGCGCAAGGTCAGGAGTTTGGCCCGGGCGCAAAATCCCAGGTCTTGGTTAACGGAGTCTTCGACTTCACCGCTGCATCAGAGTCGGAAATAGAAGAAAGCGCGGCGACCCTTGCCGCCTGGGAGCACGATGCCCACGTACCCTTGTGCAACTTTCTGCAGCCTTCCGATTGGCTAGAAGGACCTCCCGCCACCCAGGCGCTGAAGGATCACTTCAATCTGCTTCATACGAGCGGAACCAACACCTTCTGGGTCGACGGCCACGCCAAGCGGATTGGCTACGGAGCCCTCAAGCGCCGCTGGTTCTCGGTCAACAAGAGCATTTATCCCTGAACCCCCTCCTCCATTTCACGGAACTGAACGGAAGAGGAAAGGGAGGGCAGGGCATAGGCGTTAAGTTAAGGCGATTTCTCTGCAAATGAAGCCGCCCAGCCTGTATTGGGCCGACGCGGAGCGTGTAGCCGTGGGCAAGGGACCCGCGCAACAGGATGGTAGATGGATGCAGGTTGGCGGTGGAACCGCAACCCTGCGCCCTCCGCGACTCTGCGGTAGAAGCCAACGTTAACGGTGATTAACCAAAAAGTCCACAAACCCCAGGAATCCCCACCCCTAATGCAGAATCTAACTCCCAGTGCCGATCCCTGACCCACTCCTGCCAACCCTAAGAGCCGCCCTTGCCCGACTTATCCCCGCCGACCAAGACCTTGGAGCCTTGGAACTTGGAGCTGAGGCCTTCATCCACGAAAGGATCGCCGAGAATCCCGGCCTCCTGGTCGTCTACGAGCGAGGCCTAACCGCCCTCGCTGACCAAGACTTCACCACCCAGACCCCCGACCAGCAAGATGAAATCCTAAGGAACGCCGAAACTCGCTATCCAGAGTTCATCCCCGTCATCGCCAACCATGCGATTGAAGCCGTCTACACTCACCCCGAAGGCCTTCGAATGGTCGGCTTCAAGGTGACGCTTTGAGCGACTTCGACGCAGTAGTGGTCGGAGGGGGCGCAGGAGGGGGAGTCGCCGCCTACGTCCTTGCCAAAGCGGGAAAGAAGGTCTTGCTCATCGAGCGCGGGAAGTGGCTGTCCTATGCCGACGAACGTCGGGACCATCTCCGGAACCATCGCATCAGCCTGTACGGACACAACACGGGACCCGACCTGGAAGGCAATCCTCGTGTCTTCATCGATCCCCTCGGGCATCGACACGTCCTCAAGCCCCACCAAGGCGGATACAACGCCAACGCCGCCTGCATGGGAAGTGGAACTTACGTGTATGGGGGCCAGGCTTGGCGATTCCACCCGAACGACTTCAAGATGGCCTCAACCTATTGGGTACCGGAGGGAAGTTCGCTTGCCGACTGGCCCATCCGCTACCAAGACCTGGAGCCCTACTACGAGTTGGCAGAATGGGAGATCGGGGTCGCCGGTGGCAAGCCCGCTCCTCAAATGCCCGGCCGGCGCGACTATCCCATGCCGCCGCATCGCATGACCCGCAAAGGCTCCATCCTTCGAGACGCCGCCGGCAAACTCGGTTGGGACACTCAAGATATCCCTCTGCTCATCAATAGCGTCGATCGAGGCGGCCGTTCGGCCTGCGCCAGTTGCCAGCATTGCGTCGGCTTCGCTTGCCCCGTCGATGCCCGAAATGGAACTCAAAATACTGTGATTCAACGGGCCATCGAGACCGGCAACTGCGAGGTCTGGGCAGAATCCACCGTTCACCGCGTCACCTGCCGAGACGGCGGTTGGATAACCGGCGTCATGGTTGACCGCGGCGGAGAGGGCCTCCGTCAGGTCGATGCCGAGGTCGTCATCGTCGCCGCCGGAGCCATCGAAACCGCCCGACTCCTGTTCAACTCCCGCACCCGA
>JACMJO010000364.1 GCA_014380605.1 Fimbriimonadaceae bacterium
AGCGGGCACCATACGCTGGTTGTGACCCAAACATCGTCATAGTCGGCGAGGTAGATTTGTGCGCCCATACCAAGTTGCTTGATGTTCGACAACTCGGAAGTGCGCTTTGCCGCTGCCTTCGCTTGAGCAAAGACAGGGAACAGAATTGCAGCGAGGATAGCAATGATAGCTATTACGACAAGTAGCTCAATGAGCGTGAAAGCTCGAGATTTATTCACTTGGAACCTCCATTGGAACCGAAGAATTTTGATGATGAGTACACCCCGTTGCTCCCATACGGCACACTTGATGAGCGCACCAAAAGGTTAGCGGGGAAGCGAACGACTTCCGTGGGAAGCGTATGATCTTGAGCGTGCTCAATCAACAGATTGGCGGCACGCTTGCCGAGAAGATAAGTCGGATTCTCTATAGTCGTCAATCCAAAGCTTTGACCATCCGGTGTGTTGTCGACCCCGGCAAAAGCGATCTTTGAGATATCAATGTGTCGCTCTCTGAGGGCGTTGACTACCTCCAGCGCGTCTCCGTCATTCCAACCAACGATCGCTGTAGGCAATTCATTCAATGGCGCGAGAAGCATCTTCTCAACTTGCTCAGAGATTGGCGGTCGGTGATCCTGAAAGCCAAACGACCTATAGACCAAGCCAATTGGACGGTTGGCGAGGATAGCAGTTCGAAAGCCTCTCTCCCTCTCGACGCCGCTAGCATGGTGCATTGAAGGACCAAAGAATGCAAATCGACTATGGCCCAATTCGAGCATGTGCATCGCGAGTTGGCGCCCAGCACTTTCATTGTCGATGTCAACACTGGCCACATTCGGGAGGCTCGCCGTTGTGCCGATTAGTACCATCGGAGTACCGCGCGCCTGCAGCGAGGACACGACTTCACTGTTCATGTCGGGTGCGACATTGATCAACCCGTCGCAACGGCCGTCGTAGCTTCTTCGAACGTGATGTCCAACATCGTCCCACATTTTTTCAACAAAGATAGTGGTGCTGAAGCCCCTCAAGGCGCTTACTTCAAGAACGCCATTGAGCGCCTCTGTGAAGTAGGTGTGGCTCAAGGGATTCTTAGTCAGGTTGCCCACCATTAGGCCGATATTTCGAGTTAGGATTGCTTTCTGTCTGTCTTCAAGCGCAGTTGGGCGGTAGCGAAGCTCCCTCACGGCGGCAAGAACCCGGTCACGAGTGCCTTGGCTAACCCTATCGTGCTTGCCATTGAGCACGTTCGACACGGTTGCCGTTGAGACGCCGCTGTTTCTTGCTACATCGCGAATAGTTGCCATAAAATTTCGCGTCACACTCAACGTTAACGCGTTTATCAAACATACATCAACTACTGGCTATTTGCCAAGGAATTCCGTTAGTTTCACGCGAAATCTCTGCCGCGTAGGTGCAAGTAGGTTGATTAGCGCGTTAACCCGCCTGAAGCGAAGCACTGAACCATTTGTCTCAGTTAGCTTGTCTTTTTTCTGAAGCAACACCTGGCTTTACAAAATCAAGTCGCACGAGCGACTGGCCAGCAGCTTAGTTCGAATACTTAATCAGCGAAAGGCTAGATTCAACCAGGAAGGAAGGATCGAGCTAGGATCCGAACGCAAGAAAGGTCGAGAAGCCCCATCTCATGGTTACATCAATCTGGAAAAGTGTGGTGGCGCCCATAGACAACCTGTTCGAAGCACGCAAGGTGTAACCAAAGTCTCCAGAACGAGGTAATCCATGTGTGCGGCGTGGACACGAATACAAGTGGCGGCCTCGGAGGGACTCGAACCCCCGACGCCCTCCTTAGGACTGAAGCCTTCCTAGGTTCAAAGTCGCCCTTTAGATTCTCTGAGTGTCTCAGGTTGTCCACCAACGTCAGTGCAACTGAGAGACATTTGAGAGACTGATATCACTTGGTTTTGGGATTGTGAACGAATGGTCCACCTCGGCAATTCTTGAGATAGTTCAAGGCGTGGACCTGTCCGGTCATCTCAAGTTCGTCGCGATAAACCGGATCGTGCCACCCTTCGATGTCAATAGATCCAACATAATCGGCTAAGCGAAGGATGGAGATTATGTCGGACCAGTTCGAGTCCCCAAAGCCTGGCGTTCGGTGCTGAACGATCGGCTCACCTCCACGAAGACCTCGGCTCTTCAATACGTCCCAATTGACGGTGGCATCTTTGCCATGCACGTGAAAGACCTTATTTACCCACTTTCTAAGATTTGCGATCGGGTCGATGAGAGAGACCATCTGGTGGCACGGTTCCCATTCCAACCCAAGTGCGGGGCTTGAAATGGTGTCAAACATCATTTCCCAGGCACGTGGGGAGTGGGCGATGTTCCACTTAGGTCCCTCCCAGGTGCCACCCATGTCGCAGTTTTCGAACGCTATTCGAACACCCTCATCTTCGGCAAGCTTTGAGAGCGGTCCCCAAACGGCTTTGAATTTTGTCATGTTGGCATCAACGGGCAAGTTCTCCACTGCACCGGCAAAGCCACATACGACGTTACATCCAAAGCTACGTGCAGCTTTGATTAGTCTTGCCCAGTCATCCGCCGTTTGGTCGTCTTGCAATGGATTGCCGTAGACACCGATACTGCTGATGACGGCGGAGTCTCCACAAGCTTCGATCGCATCTTTTGCGTATCTATCGAGGTCGACATTGCCAACGTGCATCCATGCATTGAGTTCGAAAGACTCAAAGCCATGGGAAACGACCTGTTTGATGTAGTTAGCGCCAAACTCCATGGGAGCGAGGGTGCCGATTCGAATGTCTTGATGGTGGGTACGGTTCATTGTTTTGTTTGGGTGCCGCAGTAGTTTTTCATAGTTTGGTTTGCTCAAATGTGGACTGCCACACGCTCTCCTCGTTTGGCAGAATTCACAGCAGCAAACACCATTGCAAGCGACTTCAAGTTATCGTGGCACTCCCCTTGGGGAACCGTTCCGTTCTCAAGAGCGTCGATGAACTCCTTCAGGGAGCCCTTTATGCCGTGATAAAAATCTGCCGGCGGTTCTTCGATTCGTCGGGTAGGTCTGTGAAATCCATCGTCTCCACAAGTAATTTCTGCCACAGGGACACTGTTCTTTTCCCAAATCGCGGTGCCATGTTCACCAACGGCACGCCAGTCTCCATCCCAACTGGAGGGCAACCCTTCGGAGCACCAAGACCCCCGATAGGCGAAGCGGAGTCCATTGCTCATTTCAAATAGACAGTTTGCGCTGGCATTTCCACGATACCAACTCCAACTGGGATTAAACTCTTCGGCATAAACGCTAACTGGATCGGCCTTGGTTAGGGCCCGAGCTTGGTCAAAGGTATGGATGGCCATATCTAAAAGCAGTACGTGGTCCATCTCATCTCGAAAGCCTCCGAAGTGAGCCCCAATCGAGAAGTCGACATTGAGAATGCCAATCTGCCCCAGATTTTCACATATGAGTTTCCTATATGCGACGAATCCTGGGTCATATCGGCGGCTCTGTGAAACCATGTACAGTTTGCCCACCCTCTCGCTCGTCTCAACCATTGCTCGGCCATCTTCAATACTTGCGGCCATCGGCTTTTCGCCGAGTACTGGAAGCCCGCGAGACAGGGCCATGGTCGTCACTTCTCGATGCGCTTCTGGCGGCGACGCATCGACAAGAAAGTCAGGACTCGCCTTCTCGATCACTTGGTCCAGATCAATTCCGAACGCAATATCTGCCTCTAAGGCTCGGGATGCCTCTGCTGCTGCACCAGGTCGAATGTCTACCCATCCGGCCAAGTAACCTTCCTCGTGAAGGTTTTTCCCCCAGGCTCGGCCCATTCCACCGGCCCCCACAACAACGCCTCTCATCTCAATCCCAACATAACTTCATCCAAGTTATGTTCGTCCGTGATCTCAAAGTTGCTGATTGGCCCGAGCCGAGTCGAACCGCAATGCGATCTTGCCCCATAGGGTGGTCCGGCGCTTCAAATGGATATGGGCATCGAATTTGGGATAGAAAAATACCAAGGATTCGGTTCATCCACCTTGGCGCATCCATTCGCAATGATCTCGACATACGCTTCCTCTGGCAGAGACTTCTCGGCCCGTCCAAAGTGACTCTACCTCACCTTTTCCAAAATAGTTTGAAAAAAGTTGGCATGGTGCAATAACCTGTGATAGAATTCTTTCAAATTAGTTTGGAAAAATCCATGGCAGAGAAACACGCCTTCAAGAAACCATCGATCAAAGACGTAGCCCGTAAGGCGGAAGTCTCGGTGACAACGGTATCCCACGTGGTGTCTAAAACGCCTGGTTACTCGGCCGATACGATCCGGCGCGTGAGAGAGGCTATCGAAGCGCTCAACTATGTGCCCTCCTATGTTGCGAACGGACTGCGGCAGAAGTCCACCAAAACTATCGGTGTATGCGCTACGGATCCTTTTGAAAGGAGCGGACGTGACTTGGGAACGTTTTCGGATCGACTTTGGGCCGGGATCCTTGAGGAAGCGGACCTCAATCGATACAAGGTCATGCATTTTCCAAAGTCTATTCGGGAAAGCGATGAGGCTGGTGAATTCTTGAATGGTCAAATCGATGGCTTAATCATGTGCGCATCGCGGGATGACAAGCGGCCAGCCGTTATTGCCGGAGCTGGCTTGCCGGTCGTAATGCTCGCTCGGACCTTCAATGTCCCAGAAGGCGTCTACTCCGTGGCAACAGATGAGCGCTTGGTAGTTGAGAAGGGCATGGAGCACTTGTACGCCCTTGGCCATCGCCGCATTGCCTACATTGCCGGTCCCGCATATAAGGTCGAAAGTGCGGAAGGTCCCAATGTTTTCTTTGATGACGTTGCGAGATCCCGATTCGAATCCTATGAGGCTTGGATGCGAAGAAACGTTTCCGAGTTTGCCCCTGTTTCTCAAATGACCAAAGAATGGGATGCGGAAGACTTAACGGACACCCTAAAGGGTTGGATGCAAACAGTATCGCCATCCGCGGTCTTCGCATGCAGCGACGTGATGGCTCGCGCTGTGCTCGAGGCAGCCAAGATTCTTGGCATAGATGTCCCAGGGCAGTTATCGGTGGTTGGAATAGACAATGAACGCGAATCAGCGTTTGTCGACCCGCCGCTCTCCACGATTGAGGTTCCCATTTATAGCCTAGGGCGCCTTGCCGTTCACAAGCTTCTTTCAGCACTGCGGGGCACTTCTGCTCCTGCCGATTTCGTAATTCCGGCCCCCGAGCTACTTGCACGTAGCTCTTCTGGCCCATGTCCTAATCAGAAAATAGCGAGTATGCAATGAAGCAACGTGCCTTCACACTTATCGAACTCTTAGTAGTAATCGCGATTATCGCGATCTTAGCAGCCATTCTCTTCCCCGTCTTCGCGCAGGCCAAGGCCGCAGCAAAGAAGACCGCCGACCTGTCGTCAAGCAAGCAGCTTGGCACCGCCACCAACATTTACTTGGCGGACTACGATGACGTTTATCCTGTCCACTCCTTCTGGGAGGGTGATTGGGCGACCACTGCAGGTAAAGCAAACTACTGGCCCGGCCGCATTTTGCCTTACATGAAAAATCTCGATATTCTTCGATCGGTGGTTGACGAGACTCGTCCAACTAATGGTTTGCCTAACGCCGTGATCTCTTATGCGGCAAACGGAGTCAATGTGTCCGATCGCGTTCAATTCGAGCAGCAGGGCCCGATTGCCGTTTACAACTCAGCTTGGCGAGTCGTTCCTGCTATGAGCTCAACCGCTATTACTTATCCTTCCGGGACGATCCTGCTTGCGCCCCAGCTAAGTGTCGACTGCCGCAACCACTGGGCAGGCTCCAACACGATGGCTTTTCCCATGATGTCGATCTTGGACTCCACGCGAGACATGGTCACCCAGTCCTACAATGATGGTGTTTCTATGGCCTCAAACGGTGCTCGACCAGCGTCAACCGGACCGGATCCAGATACTCAGCCTGATCAGAAAGGCCGAAATGGCGGAGTTTCCGCACCATACACCAAGACGGCTAACTTCAGCTTCTGCGACAGTAGCGCCAAGGCAATGCGTCCAACGGCGGTGAATCCAGATGGAATCAACAAACCGGAGCTAAATAGATGGGACGGTTTGCGGCCCTGATTCTTGCGCTCGCAATGACTTTGCTCCTCGTCGGGTGTGGCGAGGAGGCAAAGTCCAAAGCGGATGCGCAGAAGGAGCTTCTAGCCCCGACCGACGTGAACTCTCTTTCGCCAGAGATGAGAGCCAAGGTAGAGGCCATTCAACGCGGAAACGCAACTGCAACTCAGAAAGCAGGTAGTTGATGCTACTTGCTTTCCTCTTTGCACAAGCAGAGCCTTTGGTGCCAGTAGCAACCGGAGCGAAAGTTAATGAGGCAGCAGTGAGGGCCACGATTTACGTTCCATCTGCCACACACAAAACGATTCAAAAGGGAATTCAGGCTGCCCAAAGGAGCCTGACAAAGGGAATTGCGACAAGAATAGTCATTTCTCCCGGAGTTTACAGAGAGTCTGCCGCAAGCATTGATTGGCAGCAGGGTAAATCCGCCAATACAGCACTGGTCATTGAGGGACGGGGGCAAGTCGTTTGGACCGGTGCAGACGTTTTTCCCCTTTCTAAATGGAAGCGCGAGGGAAGTATGTACAAGCACCCTTGGCCACACCAGTGGGGCAATTTTGCTTACTCCTGGAGCGCCAAGGGCTTGGTCGCCCATCGAAGCGAAATGCTCTTTATCAACGGCCGTCCCTTAACTCAAAGGATCCTCGAACGGTACAAGATAGGTGGAATCGTCCAAGATCCGGATAACGCGGGAAAGGTGTCGTACCAATTCACCGGGGCCAGGTCTCCAAGCGAAGTTCTCAAGCCTGGCGAGTTTGGCGTTATTGAACGTCCTGGCCCATCGAAAGGCATCTACTTTTGCCCTTTGGATGGACAGGTCCTCAAAGACAACTCTATCGAGATTTCGGTTCGAAGGAATCTGCTCGACCTTCGCGGTAAAAGCAAAGTAGTTTTGCGAAACATCACCTTCACCCACACAGCAAACGATGATGGAGACTTTGGGGCAAACAACGCGGTGCGGTTTGCCATTGCCGGGAAGGCTCGATCCAATGACGTTTTGATTGATCGGTGCAAAATTCTCTGGTCGGCCCAAACTGGCCTGCACATCGACGGAAATCGCTGGACTATTCGAGACTCCGAGTTCTCGTTTAATGGGGGATCCGGATTGGCAAGCGGGAAGTCAAAGGACATTCTGTGGGAGCGCAACAAAACAAACTTTAACGTATGGCGGCTGTGGCGCGGCGGCGAATTGGGCTATTACACGGGTGGTTTCAAGATGCACGAGACTAGCATGCACACCGTGAGCGGTCATCAAGCAATCGGCAACTGCACGATGGGGGCCTGGTGGGATGTTCACTGCCGTGATGTCACTATTGAGAATGCGGTTTTGGTGGGCAATGCCGCGAACCTCCAATTTGAACTTTGTGAAGGCCCCTTCTACGCAAACAGGCTCGTCGTGGCCGGTGGTCGAGCGCATGATGGGCAGCTAAGGCTATGGGAGCATGGCAATACGTGGCTGACGAACTCGATCGTTTACTCAGACTATGCGGGCAACGGCAGCACTGGTCTCTACAATCTGAGGTGGTTTGGTCGAAATGATGTCCATTCAAAGATGGCCAAGATTGCAGCTGGCGTGAATGTCACTAAATCCAACGTGTTCGCAGCGGGACCGAATGTGCCCAACTTCGGCCTTATCGACGATATCCGAGGTTCAGAGTGGTATTCGCGCGAACCCATGACTTACCGAGGATCTGACAACATTTTCTGGAGTTCGACCGGCCCTTCTTTCAAATCCAAATGGATTAAAGACGAAGGACGAACAGGAGAATTGGCACTAAGAGCTATTCCCGTCAATGATTGGATGGTTCCCAAAACATATTCGGAGAAGAATCCAAGGCATCTCGACCCGCGATTTATCGACCCTAGTCGTCATGACTACCGCTTCTCGAATTCGAGCCCGCTGTACAAATATAGAGGCGACTATCTGCAATTTAGATTGAATGACGAAACACGCAGGCAATGGGAGTGGTTTGTCAAATGGTCTAGTTATCAGCCGGATCGGTGGAATGAGCCACCGATAGAGTAGGTCAAGAATGAGAGGGCCTACGTACCACGTTTCACCTCGCGGCGACGATTCTAACGTCGGCACTTCGGCTCTACAGCCGCTTGCGACAATTGGAGCGGCTTTGAGTTCTGTTCGTTATAGCCGACAGAGAGAAGGCAGTGATGTCGTATCGGTCATCAAGGTACATGGTGGAGACTATCACTTGGATGAGCCAATCAAACTGGGTCCATTGGATAGTCACTTGCGAATCGAGTCGGCAGGAGATGGAGTTCCTACATTTTCTAGCGGGATACAGATCAAAAACTGGAGCAGATCGCTCGTAGACGGTAAGGAGGCATGGATATCCGATGTGTCAGATCTGTTGGAGGAAGTCGGAGAGTGGCGATCTTTGTTTGTGGACGGAGAAAGACGCCCAAGGCCCAGGCTTCCAAAGGCTGGGCATTTCTGGATTGAATCTGCTCCCGGCAGTGATCCTCATCCTGATCGAGTGCAGCTGTTTGGGTCAGAGAATCAGTTTGTCGCAGCGCAGGGCGACTTTCGTGAGTGGCAAAACATAAGGGACATCGATGTTGTTGTTTCTCATTTTTGGATTGATAGCAGGTTGCCGGTAGCGTCATACAATCCAGGAACTCGACTTGTAACGACTCAGCGCCACGCCGTTTTCACACTGGTTGACTCTTGGAGTGGACGGTACGCCAAGTACCACCTCGAGAACGTCGGCGAAGCGCTCTCGGAGCCTGGCGAGTGGTATCTAGACAAGACAAATCGAACGCTCACATACATGCCAAATCCAGGAGAACACCCTAGTTTTACGGAGGTCATGGTGCCCAGAGTGTGCCAGCTTCTCAGGATTGATGGGGAGTTGGCTAACCCAGTACAGGATGTAACCGTCCAGGGGCTCGCATTTGAGTGTACAGACTGGACTCAACCAGAAGGATATGGAGTCTTTTTTGACCCTTATGCTCCAAGAGTGGCCTGGCGAAAGAGGGACTCATTCGATCACTTTCGAAAGCAAACGCCACTGGCGGACGAGTTAGAGTGGGGCAACACGCCTCAGGCCGCACTCCACGTTCCTGGAGTCGTTCTCCTTCATCAGGCAAGGAATTGCACGCTTTATGGCTGCACCATTCGACATGGTGGTTGGTATGCAATTTCTATGTATGAAGGCTGTCAACACAATCGAGTTGAACGCTGCCATCTACATGACCTTGGTGCGGGCGGCATAGTCGCCGACGGCTCCGCGAATGAAGATCTCCCAGAACTGTGGACTTGCAACAACCACTTCCTTGAGAACTCGATTCATGATACAGGTCATGTTTGGCCGAGCGCTTGCGGCATTGTCACTGCCAATTCTGCTCGAAACTGTATTTCCTACAATGAGATCTCAGATGTAACTTACACCGGAATCTCCGTTGGGTGGGTGTGGGGTTTTGGTACAAGCATCTCGAGAGGCAATGTTATCGAGGGCAACCATATTCACCACTTGGCACTTCGCGCGGGTCTATCTGACTTAGGCGGCATATACACGCTTGGCGTCCAGCCAGGAACTGAGGTTCGGGGCAACTACATTCACCACATAGACTCGGCGGTCTATGGCGGTCAGGGGATTTACTTGGATGAGGGAAGCTCTCTGATCACCGTAGTGGAGAACGTAGTTCACGACTGTTCTACCCATGCACTTTGCGAGCACTTTGGCCGTGGAAACGTGGTTGAAAGCAACGTTTTCGCGCACTGTGGATCAGTTCCAAAAGGGAAAGCGGACGACGATTCCGTTGGAAGTTTAATGACGTTTTCAAGGCTTGAAGGCGCGCACCGAGAGCTTGATTGGCCTCCAAGTCAAACAACTGTCCGACGAAATACCCTTCTGAGTAGTGGAACCCCCATGCTCTTAGATGAGATGTGTCTGCTGGATGATTGCCATGTAGTGTTCGAGTCGAACAGGTATTGGGACAAGTCCAGCGCCGCCCCTCAAATCGTTCTCAGCCAACCTTTTGCTCGGTTTCGCAAGGATGGTGACCCCAAAGCGACCAGGCTTTCCTTCAATGAGTGGCAAAGCAAGGGAATGGATAAAGAAGGTGAGCTTTCTGATCCAGGAGAAATCGTCGTCCCCGCTGCGGTAGGGCCCCTAGGACCGGTTGGAGCTGAAAGTCAAGACGGAATGTGCAGAAAACTATGAACCAGATTCGACCCTGGTGCATCGCATTGCTGGCGGCTCTTTGCGGAACCACTTTTGCTCAGGTGAAGCTCAGGTTCGTCGTGTGGGATGGAGATGTAAACGCCCAGGTTCTTCGAAATGAGGTGAAGAGATTTGAAGCGGCCCACCCTGGGATCAAGGTCAACTTTGAAACTGTTACGGCCAATTATCAAGAGAAGCTGATTGCCCAAGTGGCGGCCAAGGTAGCGCCCGATGTCGCGATGATGGATCCGGGCAATTTTCAGCGATTAGCCCGTCGTGGAGCACTACACGAACTGAACGAGTTCTTCTCGCTGACTCCAGACTTCGACCTTTCCAAATACTATAAGAACTTGGTCGATGCCCATTCTCTTGAGGGCAGACTCTATGTCCTTCCCCGAGACATTGCCCCTTGCGCAAACATTTACTACAACAAGAGACTTTTTCTCGAGGCCGGAGTTCCATTTCCAGACGGCACCTGGACTTGGGATTTCCAGGAGCGCCCTGAGCTTAGGGAGAAGGACTTTCTTTGGGTGATGCACAAGCTCACCAAGAAATCAGGCTCGGACCGCCCAACGCAATGGGGATTCGCACCGGCTTGGCGCGAGCTGTTTCGAGACATGGTCTACCTGCAAATGGGGGCAAGAGCCGTAGATAACTACGAGAGCCCGACAAGAATTCTCTATGACGATCCCCGAATCATCAAGGCAACCCAGTTTGCCTCCGATTTAGCTCTGGTAAATCGCTGGATTCCCAGTGACACAGAAATCACAAACGTTCTCCAAAGCAACGCTCGCCAGCTCTTTACTCAACAGAAGGTTGCTATGTTCCAAAGCGGAATATGGGATGTGCCCGAGCTGCGAAAGGAACTTAGACTTGGAACCCCAGGCCACTTTGAATGGGACATTGCTTTGGCACCGGTGTATGCCGAAGGGTCGCGCGCCTATCCAACGGGAGGATCAGGGTATTGCATTCTGAGGCAAACTCTGCATCCAAGGGAAGCTTGGCTGCTGACCCAATGGATGGCCGGGCCAAATGGGATGAAAGCCATGGCGAGCGCGGGGCTTGCACAGCCAGCAATCCGAGAACTCGCTCTTGCCGAGCCCTGGATTCCGGGCCCAAACACACCCGCAGAGCAACAGATTCCAAAGAACAGGATTATCACGGATCATGCGGCACCTTATGTCGTCTTCTCTCCGACATCTATCTACTGGCCAGAAGTCGGGTCTATTGGGAGCCAAACTCACGAACTCGTTTATCGAGGATCGGCAAAGGCGAATGAGGTTTTGCCTCCAGCCAATCGCAGGGCGCAAGAGAGGCTCGACGCTTTGCGAAAGGAAGAGCAGTTGCCGCTGATCGATTGGCGAATTGGAGGAGTACTTGGCTTTGTGCTGATTGGAGCGCTGATTACATGGATTTACGCTCCGGAGATCGGGAAGAAGAAACGCACAAATAGGCAGAGGCGAGACAATCGAGCAGGCTACTTCTTCATCTTGCCTTGGTTGATCGGCACGCTTTTGTTTACAGCGGGGCCGATGGCTCTCTCGTTGCTTATGAGCTTTGCGGATTGGGACATCATTAGACCCGCGAAGTGGAGGGGCTTGGGCAACTATGTTGAGGCGGCCACCTTTGATCCGACTTTTTGGAAGTCGCTCTCCGTAACCCTTATCTACACCGTGACCGCAGTGCCTCTTGGCGTCGTTGCCTCGCTTGGCTTGGCAATGCTGCTAAACACAAAGGTCAAAGGTATGGCCCTCTGGAGAACCTGCTACTACCTGCCTTCAATTGCGAGTGCAGTGGCTTCTGCGCTAATCTGGAAGAAGGTCTTTCAGCCTGATGGTGGGATTCTCAACGGCGTCATTTACGGCTCGTTTGGACAATGGATAGGGTTGGATCGGCTCCTATTACCCTTTGCCGATGCAACAGGAAGGGTCAACTGGCTAGGCAGCGAGCAGACTTCTTTGTTTTCCCTGATCCTGATGTCGGTTTGGGGGGCAGGCGCGGGGATGGTCATTCTTCTGGCAGGATTGCAAAACGTGCCTCAGTACCTCTATGAGGCCGCAACCTTAGATGGTGCAGGACCGCTGAAACGCTTCCGCAATGTGACCCTCCCAATGATCTCGCCAACTCTGTTCTTTAGTCTCATAACGGGCTTTATAGGGAGTTTTCAGGTCTTTAGCAGCGCGTTGCTAATGACCGATGGTGGCCCAAACATGTCCACCACATTCTTCATGCTGCACCTTTATCGACAGGCATTTTTGAGCTTGAGAATGGGTTATGCATCGGCATTGGCTTGGGTGCTGTTTTTCGTGATTCTTGGATTCACCATCATGCAGCTGAAGATGAGCCGTTGGGTCTATTACGAGGGTGCTAAGTAACGATGGCGACCATCGCAAACCCGGTCGATAGATCTGCTTCAGTATCACGTTCCGGGATTCTGGCCGAAAAAGGATCGAAGGCCCTGACCCAAGTCGTATTGCTCCTTGGCGTCGCCCTCTTCCTTATGCCCCTCTACGTCATGGTTGCGATGGCGCTTAAAGATCAAAGCGAAGTTGCAACGACAAGTATCTGGGCATGGCCCAGGCAGCCAACCTTGACGAACTTCAAAGAGGTCCTTTCAAACCCGAATGTAAGTTTTGCTCTCTTCCTAAAGAACACAACGATCATTGCCGTTACGTCCACCATCGGCGTGGTTATGACGAGCGCTATGGCTGCATTTGCTTTTGCTCGAATCGAGTTTGCGGGGCGCGATCGGCTGTTCGTCGTACTGCTAGCAACGATGATGCTTCCGGGAATCGTTACGATGATTCCAACCTACGTAATGTATGCCCAAATAGGTTGGGTCAATACATTCAAGCCTCTGATAGTTCCGGCCTTCTTTGGCGGTGGCGCGTTCAACATCTTCCTTTTGCGCCAGTTTTATATGGGAATTCCCCGTGAGCTGGACGAGGCCGCTTTTTTGGACGGCGCAGGTCACTGGACAGTCTTCTGGCGCGTATTGATGCCCTTGGCGAAGCCCGCATTGGTTACTGTGGGCGTCCTATCGTTCATGGGCGCATGGCGCGACTTTATGGGCCCACTCCTTTACCTAAACGAGGCTAGCAATCAGACCCTTGAAGTTGGGTTGAGAACGTATACCGCCCTTCAGGCCGAAAAGTGGCACCTTCTGATGGCAGGATCTGTCTTGGTCATGATCCCCATCATCATCGTGTTCTTTATCGGACAGCGGTCCTTTGTGAAAGGGATCGTCATGACGGGAGGCAAATGATAAGCCAATGATCCCGGACTTTCACTTCGTACAATTTGCGTTTGGACGGCCGCTTGGGTGGTCACCACTGCATCACTGGACTTACAGGAGAATCAGAAAATGACAAGTATTCATGAGATCAATGTAATGCAGGCTGAGGTCGCCTCTGGCCGACTAGACCCGGTTCGCCATGCCCAGGCGCTCAAAGCCCTTCGCGAGGATGGAATTGTTGTTTTGAACGGCGTAGTGGCTGAGGAGTCGATCAGAACCCTGCGTGTGCGCTCGTTGGAGGACACACGACAGCTGACTGAGCGTAAAGACGTGCCTTTTAATTGGACAAAAGGAAACATTCAGCAGGCGCCCCCACCATTTGCGCCCTTCCTATTCCGAGATGTCTTGGTAAATGATGTGGTGATTTCGGTGACCAAAGGAATTCTTGGTCCAGGGTTAAAAAATGGGTTTTACAGTGGGAACACCGCATTGCCAAGCGAATCACGGCAACCGGTTCATGCCGACGAAGGACAACTTTGGCCAAGTTTGGTTAACGTGCCACCGGCTCACTCTTTGGTGGTCAACATCCCACTCGTCGATATGGGCCCAGAGAACGGAAGCACCGAGGTATGGCCCGGTACTCACTTAGACCCTACAATCGCGATTCAGGGAGGAGACATCGTCTTAATGCAAGAAAAGGTTGATGAGCGCCGTTCGATTTGTCCGCCTCTGCAGCCCGTGGTAAAGGCTGGATCAGTAATCATTCGCGATATCAGAATGTGGCATGCCGGCATGCCAAATCGAACTTCCAACCCGCGCCCCATGATTGCGATGATCCATAACGTATCTTGGTGGACAGTGGGCAAAGTCAAATTTGCGAAGGGATCGGAGTCGTTCTTAGAACACACCGACCTCACGTGGTGCGTGGAATACTCGGACGAGTCGATCGACCACATTTCAGGTGTGCAAGGTTACAAGTCCGAAGCGGCAACGTAGGCTCGCCACTAGGCTTGATCGACTTCCAAAACATGGATGTCGATCAGGTCGCTAATTTGGCCAGATCAGCTTAGAAATGCCTCGTTTACGCAGGTACGCTTCGTCCTGGGCACGGTCCTCGAGAACAATAGCTGGGTTTGAGCCGCCCCGAATCGAGTCCATGAATTGACGCGCGAACGCCCATCCTGGAGGATCTCCCTGGTCTGCAAGGGCCCCTCTCGCCACTACCAGAGCCTCATTACGACTCTGAGGATCAGTCGGGCCGCGCAAGTCACTCACCATACCTGCGATTCGAAGGGCCATCGGCTTGGGGTGATTTTGCCCATCCAGTAAGCCGAGGTCATACTCCAACGGATGAAATCCTGAGAGATGATCTGGAAGGTCATGTGAGCACCACCAAGTGACAGCCCAGACACCGGTACATGATTGGATGCTTTTCAGCGTTGCTTCTGCATAGCCGGGAAGGTCCTCTTTGGGCATCCACTCAGCTGAGGCCCCGATTTCTTGTATCCAAACTTTTCGATCGTTATCGAGGTGAAATGCCTTGGCCAATTCGATCGCATACTCTGGGAGATGAGTGCACCCAACATCGCTGTGAGGAAACAGCTTGCGGGCTCCAGTGAACTCGATCCACGTGTGAAGGGAAGTCAATGCGCCTTGCGTCGCCAATGCCTCTCGGCTGAAGCCAAAGTCTCTGAACCAGTGATTGTGGTCAACACCGTTGACATGCAGTTTGCCGGGAGCCAATTCGTTGCAATGGCCCATCAGCTCAGCTTGCCATGCATCTGCTTCGGTCGAAGTTGCCGGGTGACCTTTCATCATGACGACCCCAAGTTCATTCCCAAGGTCGAAACCCAGAAAGCGAGGATGATGCGCAATCGATCTTGCAATAACTTCGAAGAGCACTTTCTCGGCATCAATTGCGGCTCGACCTGTGAAAATATTCAAGCCCTCTAACCAAGCGGGAAGAAAGTTAAATCCACTTAGCCATCCATCGAGAACCGCAACTTCAACGTCCAATCCAGCAAGGTCCGCCAGTTCCAGCAGCTCCACCAGTCGTGCAACCGCGGTTGAACTGACATAGGTTGGGTTGGGTTGAAAGATTGGCCATAGGCAGTGGACGCGAATGTGGTCCATGCCGAGGTTGGCAATGGCATCGAGATCCTCAGCGATAGAGTTCCGATCCCAATCCACCCAAGAGAACCACCAATTCTTGGATGGAATGTAGTTCACGCCTATTCTCATTGACCGCCCCCGGCCATGGTCTTCCAGAGGGGTTGCGTAGGCATCGTTGGACAGATTATGCAGCGTGGCATCCGGTCAAAATTAGTCCGCACGCAAATGCACACGATGAACTGACGCTCTCCGGACTGTGGAGGGCTTTTGGCTCATTCTATGGTTCGCCGAGATCCAGCATGTGAATTGTCTCTCAGAAAGTTGGTCAGTTCACTGAGAAACAGTTGAGAGATCACCCTGATAATTGGACGCAACATCAAGCGATTTATATATATGTTTCAAAGATTGAAGTTGGCGGCCTCGGAGGGACTCGAACCCCCGACGCCCTCCTTAGGACCGAAGCTGAATCAGGTTCAGTTCGGGCCAATTTTGCCGCTCGTGGGGTAGTTCATGGTGTAGTCGCACCCTCGTGGAGCGCGAAACGTCGGCAGCGATGCCTTGGACAGACGCCGACACGAACAATGGCTCGCCGCCCTATAGGGAAAACCCGGTGGCGGGGC
>JACMJO010000365.1 GCA_014380605.1 Fimbriimonadaceae bacterium
GAAGGATTACCTGGCGGATAAGGGGTTGAGTCAGCCGAAGTAGTCGGATAGTTCGATAGTGCGATGGTTCGATGTTGGGGAAGACCTCCATCCCCCGGCCCCTTCCTCCAAGACGAGCCACTTGGAGGAAGGGGAGACGGATCAACTTCCGAAAATCTCTTTGAAAAAGTCCTTCATGGCAATCCAACTTCGGCGGTCGGCATCGGCGTTGTATTGGCCGCCACCGATTACGGTGAATGCGTGGACATTTAGGTTATAGACCACGGTTTGGTGATCGACTTTGGCATCTCGCATTTCATTGAGATAGCCCATGAACTGCTCTTGGGAAACGGATGGGTCTTGAGCGGCGTGGACGACCATGACCTTGCCTTTGACTTCGCCCGCTTTGGCCGGGCTCGGAGAGCCCAGGCCCCCGTGGAAGCTCACGACGCCGGATACTTCGGCTCCGCTTCGAGCGAGTTCAAGAACGCCTCCTCCGCCAAAACAATAGCCGATCGCGGCAGTCTTTTTGGCGTCGCACTGACTTTGCTTTTTGAGTTCGTCAAGTCCAGCCTGGAGTCTTGCACGGAAGAGGGGAATGTCAGAGCGGTACTTGCCCGCTTGCTGCCCGTTTTCTTGCTGTGTTTTTGGCCGAGAGTTTTTGCCGTAAATGTCGGCGGCGAAGGCGACATAGCCAAGCTCGGCAAGCATCTTGGCGCGGGTCTCTTCATAACCGTCTAGTCCATTCCAGTCGTGGATGATCATGACGCCTGGCCGGGGCCCTGACTTTGAGTCGTCGTACGCCAAGAAGCCTTCGAGGACGGTGTCGCCCTGCTTGTACTCAACTTTTTTTGTGACGATTGCAGTCGACCCGATGGCGCTGAGTGCGCCAAGTGCGACGAGAGATGCGGTGAATCGATTACCCATGCTGAATTCCCTCCAACTATCTTGTTGTAACGAATTCTACGCAGGTTTGTGTTCAGGATTGCTCGGCTTTCGGAGGGCGAAGTTGGTTATCAGGCTCATAACCAAGCCGAAAACGAATCCGAGGGCGGTGCCGGTCTGGACTAAACCGGGGTCCAAGTCCGCTCCAGTCAACATTTTGATCATGAGGTGGATGTAGGTTGGAGAGTCGTCTTGGTAGCCCAGTTGGCGGCGAACTTGGAAGTGCCAATCGGTGCATAGGCAGTAGCCGAGGCCATACCAGATGCCCATAACGAACCAAGAACCGGCGGTGGCGAGGAGCGTATAGAGGTTCCAGCGGCGGGTCTTGGGCCAGATCCAGCCGAGCACGTTGAAGAGCACCAGCCCGGTGTGGAACACGAAGAAGACGATATCCAGAACCTGCAAACCAAATCGGCCCACATTCGTAATAGTGGGTCGTCTTCAGCCTAGGCAGGGTCTTGGTTTAGTCAGACCGTCATGTTTTCGTCGTCATCCAACTCTTCCAATAGTCGGGGTCCTCGATATCGAGCGCTTGCTTGGTTAGGTTGAGAGGAGCGTGGGTGTCCAGCATGACGGCGAGTTCCTCCGTCTTGGTGGCGCCGATACTGGCCTCGGTTGCGCCTGGCTGGGGTCCGTGAGGAATGCCAAGGGGATGGAGGGTGATGGAGCCCTCTTCGATTCCTTTTCTTGAACCAAACTTGTCGTTGCAGTAGTACAAGACTTCATCGGAGTCCACGTTAGAGTGGTTATAGGGGACTACGATCGCCTGGGGATGGTAGTCGAGCATTCGGGGGCAGAAGGAGCAGATAACAAATCCTGCGCCTTGGAAGGTTTGGTGGATTGGCGGAGGCATGTGGTGCTTGCCCGTGATCGGCTGAAAATCGTTAATATTGAATGCGTAGGGATAGACATATCCATCCCAACCGATGACGTCGAAGGGATGGTAGGGATAGGTGTACTTGGTCATTCGACCCCGCGCCTTGACATGGACCACGTACTCGCTTCGTTCGTCCTTTGTCTCTAGTGAAGAAGGTGGTCGGAAGTCTCGCTCCTTGTAGGGCGCGTGTTCCAGGAACTGGCCGTAGTCGTTTCTGTAGCGCTTGGGGGTGGTGACTTGCCCGTGGCTCTCGATGGCGATCATCGCGACAGGCAAGTTATCGAAATAGAGCTGATACATGGTTCCGCGGGGCACCACGATGTAGTCGCCGGGCGTAAAGGGGATGGTGCCGTACATCGACTCCATGCGGCCTGAACCGTCGTGGATGAACAGAATCTCATCGCCTTCGGCGTTCTTGTAGATGTAGTCCATCTGGTCGGCGATATTGGCTTGGAACCAGATGACATCTCGGTTACCCATAAGGGGGGTTCGACCGGTCACGGCATCGCCCTTGGGCTGCATTCGGTTGGTTTTGAGGTGGCGATGGTGGACTGGCTCAGCATCCAGGAACTTGGCTTCTACGCTTCCCAGGTCTTCCCAAGCTGAGACTTCGGTCGGCTGGTTGATGTGGTAGGTCGTGGACATCGGGCCGCTAAAGCCGTGCGTGCTGATGAGCTGCTCGGTGTAGAGCCTTCCATCCGGCTGTCGGAATTGGATGTGGTGCTTTCTGGGTAGCTGGCCGAGTCGGTGGTAGCGAGGCATCTGTGTCTCCTGGTGCTTTGCTTGGAGTTTACTTTGGAGGATCGTGAATCCTTGTATTCTCTTCGTATGCGATTTGGCGTTTGTTGCTCATTGAACCAAGCTCGACAGGTGATGGAGGCAGGTTTCGACTATGCGGAGCTCCCGGCGGGATCCCTGTTTGGCGCCGCCGAGGAGCCGGATTGGTCTCGCTTTGCCGAGCTATCGATTGAGGCGACGAACCTGTTCGTTCATGGCGATCTGAAGCTGGTTGGACCAGATAAGGGCGATGTTCGGGGTTATTCGGAGCGGGTGATTCCTCGAGCGGCCAAGGCGGGAGTGAGGACGATGGTGATCGGGAGCGGAGCTGCCAGAAAATCGCCGGCGGGGTACGACTTAGATACAGCAGAGGATGACTTTTTTGCTGCAGCGAGCCTTTGCTCTCGAATTGGGATCGAGCATGAAGTGATCGTTGCGCCAGAGTCCTTGAGGCCAGAGGAGACCAATGTGGGTTGCTTCCTGGGAGACTTTGCACGGATGCTAGCGCACCATGGGGTGAGCTACACGGCCGACTCCTATCATGTTTTGAACCAGCCTGGCGCTTTCCCGGAAGAGAAGTCGTTTTGGGTGGCTGAAGTGCCCTTTGCCCCGGTACACGTTCACTTATCGACCAAGGATCGGACTTGGGGTGTGCTTGAGGATCTCAGCTTGGGCGGCTTCGTGGCCAGATTGAAAGAGCTAGGATATGACGGTCGGGTGAGTTTGGAGTGCGGCTGGGTGGAGTTTGAGGCGGAGCTGCCGGAGGCATTGGCGCAAGTCCAGCATTTGATGCGATGATGTTTTGATGCGTTGGTGCGTATAATAAACCTATGAGAACGACGATCGATCTGCCAGCCGATGCCTACCACATCGCCAAGGCATTCGCTAAAGAGCGAAAGATGAGCTTGGGCAAGGCAATCGCCGAGCTGATCATTCGTCCCACCCCGAACGATGAACCGATTAGAACCGTGAATGGCTGGCCAGTGCTGCACGCGGGCCGTGTGCTCACCCCGGAGATAGTTCGGGAATTAATCGATGAGGACTAATGGCTGCGGATTCTTACTGGATTCGAGCGTCCTCATCGCTCTGAGTTTCGACGACCACGTGCATTTTGCTCGGGCCCAACGCTGGTTCTTAGGGATTCACGGCCACGTTGTCACTTGCCCCATCACCCAAGGCTCGTTTGTCAGAATGTGCATGAGGTTGCGCGACCGCAACGGATTTGCCCTTGCACTGGAAATGCTTGGCAAGATTTCCCTGGGTGAGAAGCACCTCTTCATTCCAGACGACATCGACTATCGCCAAATCCGTCCGGACGGAATCATTGGCCACCGCCAGGTGACCGATGCCTACCTGGCCCACCTCGCCATGCACCACGGCCTGCGATTGGCTACGCTCGACGAAGCACAGGCGGCACTGTATCCGGAGGTGGCAGAACTCGTTTAACAAAAACTTAAAGTAAATTGTTAGAAAATTTGCGGGCCGGTCTAAAGATGATAGAGTAGTGGACCGAAGATCATATCAGCGACTAAACGTCTGCGACAGAAAAGGGCACGGTAGGGGCGACCCTACACACGCAAAGCCACGGGTCTCGTGGAGTCTGAGAGAGTAGCTCGAAGGACAAGATGAGATCGCCGGGTTCCCTGTCTGAGATCAAAGCTAAGGATAAAACCATGCGGATATCAGACAATGAAGTGAAGAAGATCCTCTCCGGGGCACACGCCGCGTTAGTAGAGGAGATCGTGCAAATAGGCCAAGAATCGGACCGCGAGGCGGACGAGAAGTTGGCACAGCAAGTGACTCAAGATGTCCTTGCGATGAGTGATCGAGAAGATATGATCGCGGATTTGAAGTCCCGGATTGAAGCCGGAACCTATAATCCCACTGGCGACGACATCGCGGATACGATGATTCGCCGCTCGATTGCAGATCGAATTCGGTAGCTGGAGACCGCATGGTCTCCGGCTCTCCGGGCTTATCCGATGCAGGAAAGAGCAAAGGGTAAGTCGTAAGGGGTTTGCCAAACTGCCTTACACTTTACGCCTTTCTCCTTACCCTCTCATTCCCGCAATTTCCGCATCGATCGATTTCGCCATGTCCTCCATGACGACCCCCACATACCAAGGCTGATCTGAGGTTGACGGCGTTTCGTGCCAGTCGTACAGATAGCCTTGCACGAGGGTGCTTGCGGGTAGGCAATGGCCGAGATTATGTCTCGGAAGCCACGTCTCCATGAGAACCGGATAGAAATCCGATGGCATCGGCGGCTGCATCAGCATATAGTCGTCCGTGACGTCGACGATCACGACCTTAGCGAGATTGAACTCCCAAAGATTCTCCATCATTTCTGCCATGTTTTGCGTCGTCCTTAACGCTTGTTGGGACGGGGCAGAGGATGGGAAGGGAGCGGGGAATTTTGGGGTTCCTCGGTTTTTGGTTTTAGGTTCCTCGGTTGGGAGAAGCCTGGGCCAAAGAGTTATGGTTCGGACAGATAGATGATCGAGTGCCTTATCCCGAAATCGCGGAAGTAGGAGAGGTCGTCGTGGTCGCCCATGGGGGTGTCTTCGATGCCAGTCGCTTTGTACGCGACATGGAGGTTGTTGTCGGTCGGACCCTGGCCGCCGTCAACCCAGCGATAGGACCACAGAATGTCGCCCTTGAACCAGGTTGCCGCGGGCGCGGATCGGGTCTGGGTCCACTCGTCATAGAACCGCTTGACGAGCCAACCGCCTTTCACCGACTTATCCGAAATCTGTTCGGCGACGTAGGTGCATGCCCAAGGGGATTGGGCGGAAGTCATGCCTTGTCCAAAAAATCTCAGGCGACCTTCCGGGCCCGAGTTTGGCGTTCGCTCGAAGAGCAAAGTACAGCGGGATTTGCCTCGAGTCTGGCCCTTTTCTCCCTCGATCCAGTCCATTCGCTTCTCTTCCAGGCCATCTTTGGTCTCTTCATACCAGCGAACCTGCCATCGAGAGGGCCGCTTGTCGTCCTGATCCTGAGCCATACCGATGACGACCTGTTTTCGAATCGTATCAACGGTGAAGCCAACCGGGATGGTGCTCTTCTCGCTCAGCATTCCATCGCCGACCCACTTGCCACGAACCATCATCCGGAATGTTACGGATAGATTGGTCGGATCCCAGAGGAAGAGATAGAGCCGGTTTCCGCTTGCGCCTACCGTCGGGACCAGCGCCGTGTTGGATGAAACCACCTCAGGCTCGGAATTAACGCCGATCGTCTTCTTCAGGACTCCGCGGGCCGTTTGATAGAAAACCACCAAGTAGCCGTTGTGGGAGATTGCTACAGGATCGCCGGTGAGGTCTTCGCTGATCTGCATCGGCTCCTGCCAGCGGAACGGCTCGATGAGTTTCCGATAGAGGAGTTTGCCCGGATTGTTCAACGATAGCGTGGGGTCGTTTTTCTTGTCGCCGGGAATTCTGGGCTGGCCGAAGAAAACGTACGCTTCGTTCTTGTGGACGGCGAGCCAAGGCGACGTGTGGCTCTTGCCAACGTCGTCCCTTCTGCCCCCGCCGATGGCGTAGGAGTAGTTGATATCGGCGCGGATTCCTTTTTCGCCGAAGACGCCGTTCCAATTCCAGTCGATCAGCGTTGTCTTTCCGTTCGGTTTCAGACGAAAGCGGTAAGGGCCCTTCTCAAGGAACTTCACTCGCTCATAAGGGAGAGGAATCTCTTCGTCAAGGTCGGTTTCTTTCAGGGTGTAGCCCGCCAGTTCGCCTTTGGAGTAAGCGATCTTGTTGTAGTCGTCCTCCAAGCTATATGAGTAGGCATAGTTCATCAAACTTCTATAGATCGGGCAAAAGGCGGGACTCCAAAAACCGTTATGATCCATGCCAATCTGGTGGCCGAACTCGTGCATGAATACTGCCCAGAGAGCGTTCGCGCCACATCCGCCGCCATCCCCAAGCTGGTCGGCTTGTCCACCGCCTCCCTGCGAAACCTGCATGAAGTGCGCGATGCCCCGATGCTTGGCGGGGATGAACTTGTCCCGATTTCCCCACCAGGCATTTTTCTTGTCATCGCCCTTGATCGGGTCGAGGTAGATGAGACGCAGGCCCCAACCTTTGGAGCCGTCGTGATTCAGGACGTCGAGTTTCGAGTACGTTTCAACAGCTCGGGTCAATTCTCGCCGGAAGTGGTTTTCGTCGACTTCGTCGAACCTTGCCACATAGCAAATCACATCCATTCGGCGCGGATTGCACCCTAGCGACTTGAAATCTAGGCCTCTAAAGGTTCCTACTTCCCAGCCGTCGATTAGCCCGTCTTGGTCAGTATCTGGATTGAGGGGATCGGTTCCCAGGCGCTCTTCTTCTTCTGTAAGCAGGCCATCCGAATCCGAATCCGTTTCTCCACTCGATATCAGGCGCTGCACCAGGATCTGATTCGCGGTGTGCTGTTCCTTCCCGTACCGAAAGACGACTTGATCCTGATCGCCATCCTTGTCGATATCGCCGCTTAGGATGACGTCTGGACTATTGGGAAGTCTCGGCTTCGAAGCGGACTCAACCTTCTTGGATTTCAGATCGATTCGATACGATGTTCTTCCCGACTTGCTGAAGGCGAAAAGGGTGCCTTCTTGAACGATTAAGGCCGGGTTTTCCAGCTTTTTCGGCAGTTTAAGCCACTCGGAATCCTTGAATCGCCGATTTGCGTAGGCACCAGCGATCCTGATCTGATCACTATTGAACAGCCCGAGGACGTCGGCACCCGGGGTTTCGTCAACCTCAAAGGCAACTGCGGCTTGGCAGTCCTTGCCCCATGGGTTAAGCCCTTGGAAAGGTCGCCCAGATTTTTGGCCTTGCTGGTTCAGGGAAACATCGATGATGCTCGCGCCGGGAGCATAGACGCAGATGAGATCGGCATAGCCGTCGGCATTCACATCGCCAACTAACGGGATACGTGGCGGCGCGGCAAAATTGAGGGCCCAAGGTTGGGCAGGCGCAAAAACAGGGGCGGCCAATGCTAAGGCAACCGCAAGAGTTGTCATCGGTTATGCCATCGTAGCTAATTTGAGGCCAGGGTTGAAACCCTTTAAGAGGCATTTTGCCGTTAGTGGGGGGAAATCACTACCGGCTCAGCCGACGCAGCTTTCAGCCGTTCTTCGAATTCTTCCCGGGGTAGGTCTTTAACTGAACCGACTGGCTTCTTAAAGGGCAACAGCAGCGATACGCGCCGGTTTGCCACGTCAAACGGCTTGTCGGGACGTTTCAGCTTCGTGTCGGCGAGCCCACTAATGCCATCAAACTGCTTTTTCGATACGCCAGCATTTTGCAAAGCATGCAGCATGGACTTGGCTCTGTCCGCACTTAAATCCCAGTTGTTGTAGGTATCGCTTAGATATGGCTCGGCATCGGTGTGCCCCTCGATGATAATGGGCCGCTTAGTCTCTGCCAGTAGAGGTCCAATTCTCTTTACGAATCTTAGGCCCTGGGGAAGAATCGTGGCGTTGCCGCTTTGGAAGAATGTGGCGACCGTGGACTCAACGAGTTCGATTCTGAGGCCCTCCTTGGTTACTTCAATCTCTACATAGTCGAGAATCTTGGACAGGTCGGCATCTGATTTCATCTTCTCCGTTATCGTCGACTTAATCTTTCGCAGGGCCTGCTCTTCGCCAACGTTCGGATCAGTGCCTTGTCCGGCGCCTGGACCCTTTCCAGAGTTAGGGCTTCCGGGCGGGGAGATGTTTAGCTTGACCTTTGGCTGGTTCTTGACAAAGCCAAGTGGATCGTTGAAGTAGCCCTGGATTTGCGCTCTGGTCTCATCTGAGAGCCCCATGATCCACATGACCATGAAGAACGCCATCATTGCGGTGACGAAGTCGGCATAGGCCACTTTCCAAGAGCCGCCGTGGTGAGCGTGGCCGCCATGGACCTTCTTCTTTTTGATGATGATGGGAGTGTCAGCCATTAAGCCGCTTTCTCCTTCACGCTCTTCTCCATCTCGGCGAATCCGGGGCGGACACTGGGCTCGATGTTTCGGCGGGCGAACTCTACACAGGTGATGGGCGATTCGCCTCGGGCGAAGCTAAATAGGGAGTAGCGGATGCAGTTGAGGTACTGCCCTTCCGAATTCAACCTGAGCTGCATGGCGCGGGCCATTGGAGCGAAGACGCCATAGGCCAAAAGGATTCCTAGGAAGGTGCCTACTAGGGCCGCGGCAACCGACTGGCCGATAGCGGCGGCATCGCCGCCGATCTTGCCCATCGTGATGATGACTCCCAAGACGGCGGCAACAATTCCGAATCCGGGCATCGCGTCGCCAACGGTTTGGACAGCTTCGACCGGAACGTTGGCCTCCGCATGGGCGATCTCAAGATCGAGCTCCATCATTTCGCTCAAGTCATGGGGACCGACCGCCCCTGTGAGGATGACCTTCAAGGTGTCGCAGAAAAACGAGCTAGCATGGTGATTGGCAAGAAAGGTTGGGAAGCTCTTGATGATATCGCTCTTCTCAGGCTCCTCAATGTGCTTTTCAAGGCCGAGCAGACCCTCCTTTCGAGCCACGTTGAAAAGTTGGTACATCATCTTCAGAAGGTCGTTGTAGGAATCCTTCGTGTAGGGATCGGGCTTGAGAAGGGCCATGATGCCCTTGATCGAGGCGGAGACGTTTTTCATGCCGTTCGCCGCCAGAAACGAGCCGAATCCGCACCCGCCAATGACGATGAATTCGTTGATCTGGATCAGCACCCCGATCTGCCCGCCATGCATGATGTATCCGACCATGGTGGCGGCGAGCGCGACGACAATCCCGATGATGACAAACATGTGCTAGTTCGGTAGCCCGCTAGATTGCCGGGTTGCCTAGGTAGATTCTCGGTTCGCAGGGCCCCAAAGCTCAGTCGGTTTGAGAGGGTTTTTCAGGGTCCATAATGAACGGGTACCGCGTCCCTTCCTTTACCCCTTGACTACCTCGTCCGCCAGAATTCGCCTCCTCGACAGCCACACGGTCAATCAGATCGCGGCGGGCGAGGTTGTGGAGCGTCCAGCCTCAGCCCTGAAAGAGTTGGTGGAGAATGCGATCGACGCGGGGGCTACCAAGATCGAGATCGAACTGATCGATAGCGGCAAAGCCCTCATTTGCGTTCGCGATAACGGGCGCGGCATGTCCCCCGACGACACGTCGATGGCGCTCCAGCGTCATGCGACGTCGAAGATCGGGTCGGTTGACGACCTCAGTTTGGTTGGGACGCTAGGATTTCGGGGCGAGGCATTGCCTTCGATTGCCTCGGTGTCTCGGATGACGCTTTCCAGTGCAGAGGACGACTCGTTGAGGACCGTGATTCGCATCGATGGGGGTGAGTATCGAGAGCCTCAGCGGGCCGCAGGCCCAAAGGGGACTGAAATCAAGGTCGAAGAGTTGTTTTTTAACACCCCAGCCCGATTGAAGTTCTTGAAGTCCGATACCACAGAGCTTGGCCAGTGCCTTGAGGTCGTCTCTAAGTATGCGATCGCCTATCCGACGGTTGCTTTTACCTTGGTGCACAACGGGCAATCGGCGATTCGTACTTCAGGAAGTGGGGACATGTTGGAGGCGATCGCGGATGTTTGGGGTCGGGACATGGCGCGATCCTTGGCGGAGGTCGATACCGGGATAGGAGGGATGAGGATTAGCGGATTTGTGAGCCCTCCCCACGTCAACCGACCGACTCGGGCTTATCAATACCTTTACGTAAATGGGCGTCCCGTGCGGACCCGGTCGCTGACCGCCGCGATGGATCAGGCTTACCGGGACCTAACGCCCGATCGCCGTTATCCGGTTTTGGCTTTGATGGTGGAGGTTGATCCCGCTCGCGTGGATGTGAACGTCTCTCCGACCAAGTCTGAAGTCAAGTTCCAGCACGAGGGCCAGGCGTTCGATGCGATTCGGATTGCGATTAAGAGCGCGCTGATGCATCACGGTATGATGCCGAATGCGGAAGGGGTCGCGGCTGCCAACGAGGCGTTGAGAGCCAATGATAGGGTTGGAGGGGTTGAGGATTGGAGAATAGGGACGGACGGGAACAGGGAAACAGGAA
>JACMJO010000366.1 GCA_014380605.1 Fimbriimonadaceae bacterium
GACAACTTCGTGGTTCAGGATCAGGCGGGGAAGCGGACACGCGATCGGAGGAGGGAGCATGGTGTTGCCACTTGGTACAAAACCCCGGCGGGCTGGAAGCTGGCGAAGTTCAAGTTCACCAAGGTGGAATGGATCGATGAGAAAGGGAAGTGGCGATCGAGGTCGGGTCCAAAAGCGAAGAAGTAAAGGCTTTGCCCAAAGTGATTTATAACCAGCAAATGGTGAACTTTGAGTCCATCACCAACGGTAGCGGCGTTATACTTAGTACAACCGAATTCGAATTGAGGCCAATGAAGGTTCCCCTACAGCTTGTGATCGTTTCGCTGGCGGTGTTTGCCGCTGGCGCTTTGCCAATTAACCGGGCTTTCTCGGGTGTGGAGCGTGAACCCAAGCGCCCTGCTTCGAGCGAGTTGGACGGCCCTTGGACAGCGCTTGCCCTTCACTCTGAAGATGAAAAGCCAAAAGACAAAGAGGCTCCGCTCAACTTCAACCGCGACGTGAAGCCGATCCTAAGCGAGCACTGCTTCAAATGCCATGGCCCCGACGCTGCAGTGGTTGCGGCCAAGCTGAGACTGGACTCCTTCGCTGCCGCAACCAAGCGCGCAATCATTCCAGGAAAGCCGGCTGAATCGCTGCTGATGATGCGGGTTACGCATCCAGACAAGAATTTCCAGATGCCGCCTAAGGACGCTGGCGTCCTTCCATTGACGTCGGCCCAGAAACAGATTCTCCGCCGATGGATTGCGAGCGGGGCAAAGTATGAGGAGCATTGGTCGTTCGTAGCCCCGAAGAAGCCAATCCTGCCCAATGTCAGCGACTTCCGATGGATTCGGAACCCGATCGATCGGTTCGTATTGAACCAGCTCGACAAGGCTGGTTTAAAGCCGGAGCTGGAAGCCGACAAGGCCACTTTGGCGATGCGCGCCTCCGTCACCCTGACCGGATTACCGCCCCGTCCCGACCTTATCGAAGAACTCCAGCGCGACCAAAGTCCGGATGCCTACGACAAGTTTGTGGACGCTCTATTGGCGAGCCCGGAGTACGGCGAGCACCAGGCGAGATACTGGCTCGACGCGGTTCGGTATGGCGACACCCACGGATTGCACCTGGACAACGAGCGAATTATCTACCCCTATCGCGACTGGGTGGTTCGGGCCCTGAACGAAGACTTGCCGTTCGATAAATTCACCGTCTGGCAGATGGCGGGCGACCTCTTGCCGAACCCCACAGTGGATCAGAAGATTGCCACCGGGTATGTCCGTATGAACCCAACCACCGCTGAAGGTGGAGCGATCGAGGAAGAGTTCCTTGCCAAGAACACCTTTGATCGAGTCGACACGACCTCGACCGTCTTCCTGGGCCTGACCGTGGCTTGCGCCCGCTGTCACGACCACAAGTACGACCCGATTAAGCAGAAGGAGTATTACGGCCTTTTCGCCTTCTTTAACTCGACGACCGACCAGCCCATGGACGGAAACGCCTTGCTTCCTGCTCCGGCGATGCGCGCCCCTATGCCAGATCAGGATCGACAGTTGAAAGTATTTGTGGCCTATCTGGCAGAAGCCAAGGCGAAGGCTCCCAAGGATGAAGCTCTGGCCTGGCTAAAGACCAGTTGGAAGCCAATGCCAACGGCCACGAATTGGCAGGTCAGTGGACCCTATCAAGGCGGGACTTTTGACGAACTTCATGCAAAGGCTTTTGATGCGGAGCCAGGACAGAACAAAGAAGCGGCTTGGCGACCGTTGACTTACAAATTCGGCGATCTGTTGAATAACTTCATCGCCAAAGAGAATGCCGTCGGTTACATCCGAGCAACGATCAAGATGGACCAAGCGGCCGAACTGCCTGTCTCAGCATCCAGCGACGACTCGATCAAGGTTTGGGTGAATGGGAAGCTTGCCCACGAAAACAAGATCGGAAGGGGTTTGAATCAGTCCGCCGATCAGTTCAAGGTGAAGCTTGAGTCGGGCGACAACTCAGTGGTCATAAAAGTCACGAACGGCGACGGTCCTGATGGCTTCACGATGAGATTTGGCGACGCATTTTCTGATCGCGTCGACAAGGCATATCGAGCCTGGACGGGCGCCGATCCAGGTCAGCAAAGCCTGCAGGAGTTGCAGGAGCTTTATCTGGAAGCTGGGCCAGAGTCGCCATTGTCGTCGGACTACCGGCGGGCCAAGAAGGCCACTGCCGACTACGAGGCGTCCATCCCAATGACCCTCATCGCTGAAGAGATGAAGGCGCCTAGGCAGGCCTACATCCTTAAGCGTGGCGAGTACAACTTGAAGGGCGACAAGGTTGGCCGAATGTTGCCCATGGCATTGGGAAGCATGCCTGCGAACCAACCCATGAATCGGCTTGGCCTGGCCAATTGGCTTGTCGATAAGAAGAACCCCCTGACATCACGCGTCTTCGTCAACCGAATTTGGCAACAGCATTTCGGAACGGGAATCGTGAAGACGGCCGAGGACTTTGGAAGTCAGGGCGAATGGCCGATCAATCCTGCCCTGCTGGACTATCTCGCCGTTACGTTCATGGAGCAAGGCTGGAGCGTCAAGAAGCTTCACCGAATGATGATCACCTCGGCGGCTTTTCGGCAGAGATCGTCGGCGGACAAGATCAAGCTGAACAAAGACCCCGAGAACCGCTTGGTATCTCGCGGACCAAGGTTTAGGCTGGACGCAGAAGTGATCCGCGACAAGGCGCTATTGGCTAGCGGTTTGCTTGTCGACAAGATGGGTGGACGGGGCTTCAAGCCCTATCAGCCCGACGGGATTTGGGAAGCCATCGCCTTCTTGGAGAGCAACACCTCCAAGTACGCGAAGGACATGAATGACGACATCTATCGTCGGAGCCTTTACCTCTTCTGGAAGAGGACCAGCCCGCATCCCGTGATGCTGGCGTTTGATGCTCCCATGCGGGAAGCCTGCACTGTTCGCCGGTTCAGGACGAATACTCCTTTGCAAGCCCTGGTGTCCCTGAACGAACCCGCCTTTGTAGAAGCGGCCCGAGGCTTGGCCCAAAGGGTTCTGCAAGAGGAAGTCACAGATTCGGGAGCGCTCGATCGCGCCTTCCAATACGCCCTTGGCCGATTGCCGAGCGGCAAGGAGCGCCTCCTCATGACGGGAGCTTTGGCCCGCTATCGCGACAAGTATCGCAAAGATCCTGAGGCGGCGGCCAACATGCTAAAAGTGGGCGATTCGCCACGCGACCTCAGCATCGACGTGGCCGATCATGCTGCCTGGATGATGATCTGTTCAACTTTGATGAACACCGACGAATTCTTGACCCAACACTAACCATGAATCCCCTTCGCGAACTAGAACTGTCAATGACTCGCCGCCAGCTGTTTGGCAAGACGGCGATGGGCGTCGGCACGGCGGCCCTGCATCGACTCTTGGCGGGAAGCGGAATGCTTGCCGGGCTCGGCGAGTTGGGTATGGCTCAGGGTCAGCTTCCGAAGGGAATCAACTTCCCGGCCAAAGCCAAGAACGTTATCTACCTCTTTATGAACGGCGGGCCGAGCCAGGTCGATCTATGGGACTACAAGCCGAAGATGAGCGACATCTTCGACAAGGAACTTCCCAACGAGATTCGACGCGGCCAGCGAATCACCACCATGACGAGTGGCCAGACACGATTCCCGGTCGCGCCCTCTAAGTACAAGTTTGAGAAGCACGATAACGGCGAAGAGGGCGTTTGGGTCAGCGAGCTATTGCCGCACACGTCCAGCGTGGTGAAAGAGCTCTGCGTGGTGAAATCCATGTGGACGGAAGCCATCAACCACGATCCCGCGGTCACCTATATTCAGACGGGTAGCCAGCTTCCGGGCCGACCCAGCATGGGCGCTTGGCTGAGCTATGGGCTTGGCAGTGAGAATGAGAACCTGCCTGCGTATGTAGTCCTCCATTCAAAGGTATCGAGCGGCAAGGTAGACCAGGCGCTGTTCTCCCGACTTTGGGGAACGGGATTCCTTCCCAGCGAGCACCAGGGCGTAAGCCTGCGGTCGGCGGGCGACCCCGTGCTTTATTTGAAGGATCCGAATGGGGTCGATCGATCCACACGTCGAGCGATGCTGGACGATGTCGCGGCGATGAACCACATGCAGCTCGACGAGTTTGGCGATCCCGAGATTGCGGCTCGAATCGCGCAGTATGAGATGGCCTACAAACTCCAGACCAGCGTCCCGGACTTGATGGATATCTCGAAGGAGTCGGACGCAACGTTCGAGCTTTACGGAAAGGAAGCCAAGGAACCTGGCACTTTCGCGGCGAACTGCCTGCTGTCTCGTCGGCTTGTGGAGCGCGGCGTGCGGTTCATCCAGATCTTCCATCGGGGTTGGGATCAGCATGGCAACCTCACGGGCGACTTGCCGACCCAGTGCAAGGACGTCGACCAGGCTTGCGCGGCCCTCATCAAGGACTTGAAGCGAACTGGCCTCCTGGATGAAACCCTGGTTATCTGGGGCGGGGAGTTCGGTCGGACCATCTACTGCCAAGGACCCCTATCGCGCGCCAACTATGGCCGGGATCACCACCCAAGGTGCTTCACCATCTGGATGGCGGGCGGAGGAGTCCAACCGGGCGTCTACGGGCAGACGGACGACTTTAGCTACAACATCGTAGACAAGGACGGCAAAGTCATCGACCCGTCGGTGGACGAGTTCACCCCCGGTGCGGTGCACGTGCACGACCTGCACGCCACGATCCTGAACCAGCTTGGCGTGGATCACAAGAAGCTAACTTATCGGTACCAGGGAAGAGATTTCCGATTGACGGACGTGCATGGGCACGTGGTTAAAGATTTGATCAAGTAGGTGCGCACTCCTGTCGCACCTACGGTGATTTACGTTTCTGATTTAACGTTAATTTCGTGTAGCCTATTGCAATGGTTGCAACGCTGCTTTCGAGCCTCCTTTTGACGACCTATGCCGGGCCGCTTCCTCTGCGAGTGATTGGCACCGAGGTTATCGACAGTAAGAACCAGCCAGTCTGGCTTCGCGGGGTGAATTGCGCGGCCATGGAGTGGGACAGCACTGGCGAGGGGCACGTCCTGGAAACCGTCCAAGTCGCGGTGGAGGATTGGCGGGTCAACCATGTCCGCATTCCGCTCTCCCAAGACCGCTGGTTTGGCAAAGCGCCCGAGCAAACAGACAGTGGGAAGTCTTACCAAGCCCTGCTCAAGCGGATCGTCGATTACTGCAACGGCAAAGGCGTCTACGTGATGATCGACCTCCATTGGAACAGCGGGGCACAATGGGGCAAGAACATTGGCCAGCACAAGCTGACCGACGAGCACAGCATCCTCTTCTGGAACGACGTCGCCAAGAAATACAAGAACCACCCGGCGGTCATCTTTGACCTCTACAACGAGCCCCACGACATCACCTGGGATGTCTGGCGAGACGGCGGTCAAATCACAGAGACGAACCGGCAAACCAATACCACCCTAACCTTCAAAGGAATTGGGATGAAGGAGTTGCTCAAAACCGTCCGCGACACCGGAGCCAAGAATGTTGTCGTCGTCGGGGGATTGGACTGGTCTTACGACATGTCGGGCTTCCTCAACGGCCACAAGCTGGAGGACCCCAAGGGCAACGGCATCATCTATGCCAACCACGCCTATCCGTTCAAGGGCGACACCTTCGAGAAATGGACCACGAAGATGGATCTGGCGATAAAGACCCTGCCGATCGTGGTGAGCGAGTTTGGGAGCGATCCTCGAGGAGGCACGAGCGGTCTCAGCGGAGCGGATTGGGTGAAGAAGGTGGTCAACTACC
>JACMJO010000367.1 GCA_014380605.1 Fimbriimonadaceae bacterium
CACTCCCGAAGGATGGAATGGTCGCCCGCTATCGCCCGCTGAGCAACGCATCGCTCTTGTTCACGGAGCTTAGGCAGGTGATTTGCGGTTTGGGCGCGATAGTCGCGATGCGACACTCGAGCGTGTGGAGCGGAAAGGACGGTGGCGAGGTCGATCAATGCCGCCTTGCCGCCAAGGTCTGGCTTTTTGGTGAGGAGATCCCGCCGTCCGATCGCCTCACCCAGGTTTTGGATATCATTTTGGGCCATCAGCTCGCGAACTTCTCTCGCCACATAGATCAGGTAGCGGGCGATGTGCTTCGACCTGCCCGTGAACTTTGCGATGTGCGCAGGGTCTTGAGTCGCCACCCCGGGCGTGCAACCAAGCCTTCGTTTTCCGGTCGGGTCAGCCGGATCGGGCCCCGCCAGATGGCATTTGCGGAGCATCGAGCAACCGATCGCGATCAGCAGGGAGGTACCGAACCCAACTCGGTCGGCTCCAAGCAGGAATAGCTTTAACGCCTGTTCGCCATTCTGGACTCCGCCATCCACGCTGAGTTCCACGAGATGGCGGACTCCTTCCTCTACCAGCATGTCTTGGACAGTTGGGAGCACGGCGGCGACGGGGACTCCAGCGTGCTTCTGATCGACCCGCTTGGCCGCCCCGGTTCCCCCACATCCATCACTGATGTGCAGGCGATTGGCCCCGGCATTGACCCCGCCAATCGTGACCATCTCTACGCCATGGGTAGCCACGTACTTGAGCGCGCAGTTGACCCTGGGGTTCAGGTGCCGCCAACTCTCGACCATCAGTTTCACATCCTCAATGGAGTACAGGTTGTGGTTGATCGGCGGCGAGACAAGTTCGAACCCGGGTTCGCAACCCCGCCGCTTGGCGACCTCGGCGCTTACCTTCTTGCCCGGTAGTTGGCCCCCTTTGCCAGGCTTGGCTCCCTGGGCAAACTTGACTTCCGCCTCCCGAGCCCGTGCGGCGGTCATCGGCGTAATCGTGAATCTGCCTCCGGCATACTGGACGCTGGGGTTGCCCTCGCGAGTCCCGATGCGATCCTTGTCAAAGCCCCCCTCGCCCGAGTTGGCAAACGGGCCTTGGCTCGCGGGTAGGTCGACCTTCTGCATGCGACACCAGCGATTCAAGACATTCAGGCCCCTGGCTACCGCTCGATGCGCGGGCTCAGACAGGGCTCCTTCGCTCATCCCCGGGGCCATGAAACGCCAGGCGATTGCCGCTTCCGATTCCACAGATTCAAGCGGAATCACGACTCCGCCCTTCAGCTGGATCAGGTCCAGGATGCTGAGGGGGCTTCGACCATAGACCAACTCCGAGTAATCCTTGTAAGCCTCATAGCTTCCCGGTTCCGACCGATGGATCTTCTTGGAATAGCCGCTCGCGCTGTGGAGGAGTCGGACAATCTCCGCGTTGTTCGCATGGGGCCGGCCATCCTTCGAGTGCCGATACTCGCCTGCATCGGGCAAGGCGGTCCCGCCTGAAGTTGAGCGGGAATGGGGTTGGAGGTTGGCGGTCTGCGAACCGCCTCTCGCCAACGCCATCTGATCTACCTCCGCCTCTTTTTGCCGATAGGCGCTCTCCCAGAAGGCGAACCACTCTTGGTCGAGAACATCCACGCCGATCCCGCCCAAATGGACGGGGACGCCCGGGAACTCGGCTTCCACGAACTTCCGGTCTAGCCCGATAGCCTCAACCAAAGAGGCGCCGCAATAGGCAGAGGAAGGGGTAACCCCCATCATCGACATCGCCTCGACAAACCCCGACCGCAGCCCTTTTAGGTAACTAGCCTCCCGGTCGCCTGCCAATGCGCACCCGAGCCAAGGACATAAGGCATCAGCGCCCAACGCGACATGCAGGGCACAATGGTGGATATCCCAGATTCCGGCGTCGCACACCAGGCCAACCCGGTGGCGGATGCCCAGTCGAATCAGGGCTTGGTGGACACGACTAACGACTCGAAGTGAAGGCGAGGCAATCCGATCTGAACCCGCACTTCGGTCGCTCAGCACAATGACCGACGTGTCTTTCGCCGCATAGATCGCCTCGTCCACTATCCTGGCGATGGTGTTCTCGATCCCGTTCGGCCCCTCGGCGGGATCGAAGGTCAAGTCAAGAGTGAGCGATCTTGCCATGGGGAGCTCTGAAAGTGAGAGAAGTCGCTCCGGCAGAATCGTCACGGGCCGATTCGACGATTGGAAGAGGCCAGACCTGTCCCCGAGGGCAACTGAGGAATCGAAGACCCAGGAGTCTCGGATGGGATCGATGGGTGGGCTGGTCTCTTGGGCGAACCGCAGTCGCAAGGAAACCCGCGAGCTGCTGGCGCCTGCGGTAGCGGCGGGAACTGGACTTCGAACGGTGCTCGTCAATTCGCTGAGGCTGACCGGCAACCACGCTGAACAGCTTCCCGAAATCCTTCACAAGACGACACCAGATCTCAGCCGAGATTCCCAGCCGTTCAAATAATGGAGCGAACTGCTTCGGCGTCGAACCTCGCTTGTCCGAACGCATCTGGCGAGCCGTCCAGTCCAGCAGACTCAGATAGTCCGCCGTTGACATCGGCAGAAACCCTTTGTTACTGCAGCGAGCACCCCGCTTGTGAACACACGGCCCCGTCTTACTCGCACCTCCCTGC
>JACMJO010000368.1 GCA_014380605.1 Fimbriimonadaceae bacterium
AGGTTGCACCGCCCCCATGCGAGATGAGAATCAGCTTCACGCTGCGGTGGTGGAACTCATTGCCGTCGGCGACGACGCCACCATCAAGTACAGCACCGTCCAAAATTGGTATCCCGGCGATCCCAAGACCGGCAAGGGCGGCATCTTCAACTTCGTTACGAAACGCGCGATGGCGGCGGGCAAGCGATCCAAGGTCACCTGGACACAGGTCGAAACCGGCTCCGCCATCACTTGGAAATACCCCAGCGTCATCCTGAAAGGCGACGACAGCGTCGGCGAGTTCTACTCAGTAGCCCTAACTGCTAATAAACAGCAAGCCGACACCGGCACGAAGATGATCCATATCGGCAAACGAACGAAGTCGACCATTGTCGCAAAGGGAATCTCTGCGGGCACTGGCCAGAACACATACCGTGGCTTGGTCAAGATCAATCCCGGTGCGGACAACGCCCGCAACTACTCCCAGTGCGACTCCATGCTCATGGGCGATCGCTGTGGAGCCCACACATTCCCCTACATCGAGGTCAAAAACCCAACTGCGATCGTAGAGCACGAAGCCTCCACCTCCAAGATCGGAGAAGATCAAATCTTCTACTGCAACCAAAGAGGCATCCCCACCGAAGACGCCGTTAACATGATCGTCAGCGGCTTCTGTAAGGATGTGTTCCGAGAACTTCCGATGGAGTTTGCAGTCGAAGCACAGAAATTGTTGGGAGTCAGCTTGGAAGGAAGCGTTGGCTAATAAGGATGAGGAAGTCGGCTAGTGCTGCCGAGCACGAGGAAGGGTTTGTTGCCAATTTCATTGCTAGGAATAAGAGAGATCGCTGGCGATTGCTTTTGGCATCAGAAAGCCGTCGGCACGAGGCTACTGATCGGCTCAATCACAATCCCGATCTTAACGAAAGGTCTGTGCGATCGATCGCGGAAGACGAGATGGTCAGGCAGCTCAAAAGTGAAGGGGCTCCGGACATCGTGTATCTCATATCGGACGAACCAGAGCTTGATCGACGATTCTTGTCATTAGCCGATGCGGTGGCAGCGGTACGGAATTCGACTTTTGGGTGCGTTATCTCTTGCCTACCAGGCACCCTAGCATGCGACCGCGGCGAAGTAGGAGAACGTTGCGCAATTCTCAGCGCCGCATCCTCCCCTAACACGCGGTGTATATGATCGTCAGCGGCTTCTGTAATGATGTCTTCCGCGAGCTGCCAATGGAGTTTGCCGTTGAGGCTCAAAAAACTCCTCGGCGTCAGTCTTGAAGGTTCCGTCGGCTAAAGTAATAGGACCGTGAGAGTCGTCGATCATGCGCCGCACGCTTGGTTTCTGTTTCAGAAGAACGACGAGCTGTTCCTCGATGTCAACTGCAACCACAGCTCCGCTGGCTACAGCATCCTGATTCGCCTCAACGAGGAGGAAGCTGCCCAGCACGCCCGCGAAGGGCGTCCCCACCTGGACCGGCTGGCCCAAGCCGTCCAGGATTCGGGCCCGGGCAGCGACCTCCAGCGTAGGGATGTTGGCAACGCGCACCGCAATGAAACACATCATGCAGTTTTGAAGTGGCGAGGCGAGGAGGAGGCATCAGAGCCCCTGTTCATCACCCGCCCAACAACCCTCGCCGACGTTCCTGCCCTGGCCCGACTCCACGTCCAAACCTTCAACGAGTCCCATGGGCCCGGCCCCTCAGTTGAGACCAGAGAAGCACAGTGGCGACAGAAGCTTGCCGATGACAAGGGCTTTTGCTTCGTCGCCATCGATCCCCAGCGCGAGCTAGTCGGCTTTGCGAACGGCAATCCCTACGAACTGGATGACCTGCCCTACGACGGCCGCCTAGAGAAGATCTACGTGCTGAGGGCGTGGCACCGGCAAGGAATCGGCCGACGGCTAATGTCAGAGGTCGCCGACACCTTCCTAAAACAGGGCATCCAGTCCATGCTCCTATTCTCCGAAGCCAACAACCCCTAGATCGGCTTCTTTGAAAGACTTGGCGGACAAAGGCTCCTGAGCCCCGAGGGAGAATTCCACGGCGGCTACGGCTGGCCGGACATCCGCCCTCTTGCCTATTGATCGAAGGGTCCCCAACCTACAACCCACAAACTACATCCCCAAACCTGTCGTCCAAAAGAGTGAGCCATGAATATCCTCCCGATCCTCGCTTTTGCTCTCAGCCAAGCCCAGCCTGACTCCATCCCCTCCAGCGCCGGCACACTCAAGGTCGAGAGGCTTGCCTCGCTCGAGTTCCCCTGGGGAATCACCAGCCTGCCCGATGGCCGAGTGCTCGTCACCGAAAAACCTGGTCGATTGCGCATCTTCAACAATGGCCAACTGTCCGCCCCGGTAACTGGAGTTCCCAAAGTTTCCTATCACGAACAGGGCGGGATGATGGATGTCGAGCGCGACCCGGATTTCGCTCAGAACCAACTGGTCTACCTCTACTTTGTGGAAGCCGCTCCCCGACAGACGATGGTGGCCGACACTTGGGACCGACGCTTCGGTCCGAAACCCAAGGACTTGAATCACACCCTCAAGGGAGGTGCGGTGGCACGTGGCAGGTTAGTCGGGAACGCTCTCCAAAACGTGAAAGTCATCTGGCGACAGACCCCCAAGACCATAGGCCGGGGCCATTTCGGCGGCCGCATCATCTTCGACCGCCAGGGACGTCTCTTCATCACATCCGGAGACCGAATGCGATTCGACCCGGCCCAAAACTTGAGTGGCAACCTGGGCAAAGTTGTCCGAATCAATCGCGACGGCTCGATCCCCTCCGATAATCCCTGGAACGGCCGAGACCTCTGGTCGATCGGGCATCGAAATCCGCTGGGAGGCGCCTTCGATCCTGCTACTGGCAAGCTGTGGATTCACGAAATGGGCCCGCTCGGCGGAGACGAGATAAACGCCATCGCGTCCAGGGGAAACTATGGCTGGCCCATCGTCAGCAATGGCGACAACTATAACCTCAGCCGAATTCCCGACCACGACACCAATCCCCGATTCGCCAAGCCAACTATCACCTGGAACCCCGTCATCTCGCCGTCCGGAATGATCTTCTACACTGGCGATATGTTCTCCAAATGGAGAGGGAACGCCCTCATCGGCGGACTCTCCTCCAAGTCGCTCATTCGGGTCAGTATCAAGAACGGCATCGCCAAAGAGGAAGAAAGGATCGGCCTCCAAAGAAGAATCCGCGACGTCCACCAAGCCCCAGACGGCTCCATCTGGCTGCTAGTCGATGCCAAATCCGGCGGCCTCCTCCGCCTAGCCCCCGAGTGATCGAAGCTCAAATGTCCTCTGTTGATGAGGAGGGATTTATGCTGGGGGTCGTCCACTTCAGACAAGGGTTGTTGAAATGCTAGCCTCAGTTGCACGGAATGGTTCGTGCCCCGGATAAAGGCTAAACATCCAAACGCTAAACTGAGCTCAATGGACCCGGTTGAGCAGAGAATCCACGACGACATTGCCAAATACGGTTGGCACGTGATGCTCGTCCACTGCGACGACGGCAGCACCTTTGGCTACACCATTGGCATCCATCAAACCTACGGCAAGCCCGAACTCCTGATGTGTGGGCTATCGCCCCAGGGCATCCATGCGTTCTGCAATAAGTACGGTGAAGACGTCAAATCGGGCATCGAGTACAAAGCCGGAGACCTGGCAGGCCATTGGTTTGAAAACGAGAAAGTCAAAATGGTCTTCATCGAGATTCACGATGGATGGAAGCCGACCTTCCTCGGGAAACTCGTCGACGCCATGAACGACAACCAAGTCCCCGCCCTCCAAGCGATTTGGAGCGACGAGCAGGGCCTGATGCCTCTGATGGAAGGCTTCAACCCCGACCTCGAAGGCAAGCAGTTCTTC
>JACMJO010000369.1 GCA_014380605.1 Fimbriimonadaceae bacterium
CGAGCGAAGCTGTTGCTCTTCCGCTCGACAGTCTTTGCAACCGCCTAAATGCTCGCGGACCTGGAGGCATTCCTGCCCCGACAACTCACCGTCTAGGTAAGCCGACAGATATATCTGTACGCTCTTACAATTCATCAGAATAGCTCCTGTACGTCTGCGGGGCATTTTTGATCAAATGCTTGCGAATCTGTTTTCGGCCCCGATGGATGCGCGACCGCACCGTTCCGACCGACGTTCGCATTACCTCCGCGATTTCTTCATACGCCATTCCTTCAACATCTGCTAACAACACAGCCATTCTGAATTCCGGCGTCATCGAGCTTAAGGCCTTTTGGACAGGTTCGTCGAGGGCCTCTTGCAACATCATCTTGTCGGGCGCCGAATCCAAATCCGGAACCTCCCAAGTCGTGTTGCCATCGGCGCCGCCTTGCTCTAGGCTCATAGTCTTCAACTTCCCTTTGCGCCGCACCGAGTCGATGTGGGCATTGGTCATGATTCGATAGAGCCAAGATGAGAAAGGCATCGACGGATCGTATTTGCCAAAGAAGCGAAAAGCGCGCAGGAACGACTCCTGCACCAGGTCTTCGGCTTCGGCGGCATTTCCCGTCAATCGATAGGCGAGGCTGTACGCCTGCCGATGCGACTTGCGCATCAAATCTTCGAAAAGCGCCGTTTGATCGACTCTTGGTCCCGTGTTGTCTTTTGAGATGGCGAACAGCATCACTTGCAAACCCTTAATGTATGAGTTGTACGGCCCGGAATTGGACAGGAGTTCCGCATCGGCTCGATTTTAACACGCTATCAGACCTTTTGTGTATTTATCCAGCAAGGATGCGGGCCATGAGGAGATCGAACACGAAACCGGCGTTTCCATTCCCAATAATCCGACGATGGGCTTCAGCGATTTCGGTTCGCGCCCTATGCCAGGCAGGATACTGATGCCGCAGGGCCGTTCCCACCAACTCCAATGCTTCTGCGTTTGCGGCACGGGCATTGAGCCCTTCGGCCTTTTGAAGCGCATCAGCGAGGTCTCGCAGAGACTCCGACGCCTTTAACGCCTCTGCCTTCTTTCTTGCGGGCAACACAGTTGATAAGTCCCAAAATGCTTGGTAAATGGACTCATTCTTGCGAAACTGCTCGACTCGTCCGGGCGCGCCATCGGCGAGCTTCCAAAGGGTGTCCCCTTCGGCTTCGTCGGGGGGAACCTCACATACCACTGCGGCACAGCGAGATTGAATCGTTGGGTGGAGGCTTCGAAAGCTGGTGGTCGTCAAGACGAACTTTGCAAAGGACGCGGGTTCTTCAAGGGACTTGAGGAGGGCGCTCGCCGCGGAAGCATTCAGTCGGTCGGCATCCGAGATCAAGATCACTTTCTTTGATGAGATTAGGGGCGCGGTTCGAAGAAAATCGGTGATGGGGACGCCTTTGAACTCTTCGCTGGGGGGAGGTGGCTTCTTTGGCGGCGTGATTTGGGGGTCTCTAATGATCCGGCTCGGCCCCATCGGCTCTACGATCAGGTAGTCGGCGTTGCGTCCATGGTCGAAGGACTTTGCCGCCTGGCCCTCGAAGTCGCCTCCGGAGATCCAGAGCTTGGCGAGTTCCTCTGCCAGCCCTCGTTTGCCCGCTCCTCGAACGCCATAGAAGAGAACGGCATGGACAGCGCTATCGGGTTGGCCGAACTCGCGGACCGCACGTTTCGCCGCCGTTAGTCCGGGTAAGGCTTCCAAGCTAGAACCGCTCAAACTGCTCCACCGGCAGAACGAAGACGACGGCGCCTCCGACGGGAACCTTAACGGGGCTCGGAATGAACGCTCCGGGCGGGGCGGCCTCGAACGGCATGACGTTCACCAATTGTTCACGAGACTGGCAGTTCTGCCCAATGACCTTCTTGAGGGTTGGCAGATCAGGTTCGTCGACACCGATGAGAAACGTCGTGTTGCCCTCGCGCAGAAATCCACCGGTAGATCCGATGATGGTGAACTTAAACCCCGCCTTCACCAACTCGTCGGTGATCTTGTTTTTATCCCGGTTATGGACGATGCACACGACCAGCTTCACAAGATTGATTATAGCGGACAAACAAAAAGCCCGGGTCGATCGCTCGATCCGGGCCTGCAAGCCTGACTAACTACCTATTGGCAGCCCTGCTTGAACGGATCCCAGAAGGACTCGTTGTATCCAACCTTCGGACCGTCGTTCACAACCTTGTTACTTGCAACGGCCTTCGCGCTTGAGTCCGCTCGGACCGTGTTCAGAATGCCGTTGTAGCGAGCATCGACTTTCTTCATCCACTCTGCGTCGGTCATAGCCGGCGGTGCGGGGAATGTGAAGAAGTATGCATTGCCCAGGTTCTTCCAGTAGTTGGGGTAGCTGCTGCCGCCAGCTGGCCAGCTCGACATAGATGAGAACGAGGCCTGGCTTGGAAGGATGCACGGGTTCTTGGGAAGAACGTTGTAGTAGGAGGCGTCGATCATCACATATGTGGAGGAAGGACCCTCGATCGCTGTGGCCGAGTAGGGACTAGATGATGCTACTGCCGGGAAGAGGTAGCTGTTCAAACCGTAAGAGTTCTGACCACCGTAAGACCGGAAGGCCGGATCCTGGTTAGCTCCGCTCATATCGCCTCCGGACCATGCATTAACCTGGGTCGGTGCCTTCCAAATGTCGTTGTTCTTGATATAAGGATCGAGAAGTTGCTTGGCAAAGATCACGTCACGGGAGTTCGCCCCGAAGACGATATTCGCTTGGGCAGGGTTACTCGCGAGCATCTTCTGGTAATCCGTGTTGAGGTTCGAGCCCGCAGGGCCGTTGAAACGATACTTGAAGAACACATCGTCATAGTCGGCAAGGTAGATGTGCATGGAGGTGCCGATCTGCTTGGCTTGGGAAAGGCCTGCAGCCTTCTTAGCAGCGAGCTTCGCCTGGGCGAAGACGGGGAAAAGGATGGCGGCGAGAATCGCGATGATCGCGATGACGACGAGGAGTTCGATAAGAGTAAAGGCTCGTTTCAAGGGATTGGGTGCTCCAGTTGTGGGGTGGGATGCGTTGTCGAAAGAAAGGGCGACGCTAAGGCCGCCCTTTCATTCGTTTGATTACGTCAATTGTGCAACATTCGTGCCGGAATATTCCACTTTCGAACGCACGCAATTTTGTTTGCTTGTCGAAACTCAGTGTTTCAGAGTCAATGCTGATTTCGCCCGGTGCCCAAACCCCATAAAGTCATTGAGTTACTGCCCGCCCTTGAGGTATTCGGCGTTCCTACGCTTTTCCTCTTCTAATTCCTTGCCTTTCCCTGCGGCAATCATGGCCCTTTCATAGTTTTCCTGCGAAAACTCCTGCCTGTTCTTCTGTGAATCACTCTGTGATACTTCAGCGTCAGGGACGCAGCCAGCGACAGCAAGAAGCATGGCCAAAGTTAATAGTGAGAATACTGACTTCACCTCTACCCTCCCAGGCCCCACATCGGATAGTTGATGTTGGTGTTCGGTTGGACAAAGCCAAGATTTCCTTGGGTCAGATAGACGCAGTCGTTCTGAAACGTGTAACCGGTGCCAGAACCTCCGGTAACTCCGAGATACTCTAACTTTGTCGGAGTTCTTGAAAGAAACCTACCAGCTGGCATGAACTTGGAACTGCCGTCCGTGAAGGCGCAACTGATCCCCCCGGAAGCGATCTTGGACCCATCGGGTTCCGTACCATTCGTTCCAGCTATGCAGTCCGCTACGCTTCCCTTCATCAGCTTATAGCGCCAGAACTCTCGGATTGCAGGAGGATAGATTGTCACGGTGGGTCCGATACCTTGAGAGTCAACAGAGCCGCCGGGGATCATTGGGACATTTGCGTTGGGAATCTCCGCTACGATCAAGGCTTCCGAGGGCGAAGGTATTGCTGTGGTTGTTCCGCCTAGCCAGCTATTACGAATCTGCCTGGCAAAGGTCGGAGTTCGATTGTAAGTGTCGAGCTGGCCCGTAATGGACGTGTTTAAGGCAAAACCTCCAACAATCTGGCCGCTATCCGACCATTGTCGACTGGGCGACGGATTATCGTCGAGTTTTGCCCGCATTGGGTGCTCGAAAATCGGCACGTTCTTGATGTAAGGCAGAACCCACTTCTGCCAAGAGAACGCGTTCACCCGGTAGCGGAAGCCAGCCGAGGTGCATCCTTGGCCCGTTGGGTTAAAAGGCAAACTGTTGAGAGCCGGATTCAAGGACGAACCAGCAATACAGTCGTCATTTCGCGGATAGTAGTCGTCGTAATCGGTCGTGTAGATTAGAATTCCTAGTCCGATCTGCTTTGAATTGCTGATTGAAACCGTCTTTTTGGCTGCGGCCTTGGCCTGGGCAAAGACGGGAAAAAGGATGGCCGCCAAGATCGCGATAATCGCGATGACGACAAGAAGTTCGATAAGAGTAAAAGCTCGCTTCATGATGGCTCCGGGCAGGCACAAGCCCACCGTTTCCGCCAGTGTATGGATGCCCAGTTAACCGCCCATTAAGGATTCGCTAAGGAACCGTTAAGAGTGAAAGCACAAAGGGTCGGATGTTTTGCATCCGACCCTTGTACAGGGAGCTAGCGGCCTTGGCCGCGTTCGGCGGCGATCCGCTTCTGCTCCTCTAGCTCCGCACCCCGGCCTGCTTTCTTCATTGCGTCTTCATAGGAGTCCTGGGTGTGGGTTTTGTCCAGATTGTTGATGTCGGCATTTGTGACCTCAGACTTTGTGCATCCAGCAAGCAACGCTAAGCCGCCAAGGCCAAAGCTGGCCAAAAAGGCCATCTTCATTGGCCATAACCCCACATCGGGTAATTGATGTTCGTGTTGATCGTTCCCGTGTAGCCGTAGCCTTGGCTAATGTTGGGCACGACGCAGGTGTTAGCGTTTGCCGTTCCGCCCGTTAACAACTCGTTGAGCCGAGGCGTCTTTGCAAGGAAAGCCCCGACCGAGAGGAACTTCGCACTCCCATCTGCTCGTCCTACGGTAATTCCCGCGGCAGGTACGAAGCCGCTATCGACTTCTTTATTTGGCTGCGGATTCATGGCACACTCGGCGGTTGTCATCTTGGTCAACCTGAACGCCCAGAACTCTCGATATGAAACCGGGTAGCCCGTCAACGCGCTCGTGGAGGTTTGCCCTGACTGAATTTGATCGATTACGGGGATGAATGACGTGTTTGTCTTTGGAACATTGTCCACAAACAAGGCAGCCTCCGCTACGTTTGGTAAACCCGATTGGTTTCCGCCCGTGAAGGGCACGATGTCTCCGAATCCGACGGGAGCGCCAGCTAGAGTCGTGTTCTTAATGCCAGTAAGACCTAGATTCAAGGCGATATTGCCTCTAATCTCTCCGCCGCTATCCCAGATCGTGGCATCCTTCTGCCGAAGAGGAATCTCAAACAGCTCTCGATTCTTAGAGTAGGGCATCAGGTACTTCTGCCATTGGTACACGTCCATGTAGTTGTAGAAGCCGCCAATACCGCAGCCTTCGTTAGCCGTGTCGTTGTAGGAAGCCGCTTGAAACTTCGGGTTGAGCGAGCTGTTCATCGCGCAAGGGCGGGCTCGCGGGTAGTAATCGTCATAATCCCCCATGTAGAGAAACATGGCGGTGCTAACTTGCTTCACGTTAGAGACCGTGGTGGCTTTCTTAGCCGCCACCTTTGCTTGGGCAAAAACGGGGAAAAGGATCGCCGCAAGGATCGCAATGATGGCGATCACGACGAGCAACTCGATCAAAGTAAATGCGCGTTTCACAATAATTCCTCCAAAAGATGGCGCTCCATTGCGCCGAGTTAAGGGCTGAATGCCCTTGCATGAACTTCTGAGGATTATTCTCCTACAAAGCTAAGAAAATGTTAAGACTTCTTTTTGTCTTAATTATTCAGCCCAAAGCCCTAGGCCCGGGCTTTCTCTCGGACCGTGCCGACCGCAACTGGTTCGGGGCGATCCATCTCGCGTTTGCCCCGCTCAATTGTGGTGGCAACCTTGCCGACCACTCCTTCAAGCTGGGTAAGGACGTCGAGCGCGTATTTTTCCGCGCCGCGCCGCATCGCAAGGGCATCACGATCTGCTGAATTCCTAATCTCTTCGCTCTGAGCCTTGGAAAGCTTGAGAATTTCGCTTTCTCCAACCATCTGCTGCTGTTGGAGTTTGGCCTGCTCAAGGATTCGCACGGCTTCTAACCGTGCCTCTTCAATCAGACGTTCGCCGTCCTTCTTGGCCCCATCAAGGGTCGAATTCGCGTCCACCTTTGCTGACTCAACAATGCGATCCGATTCACGTACGGTAGCGGCCGCGGCTTTCACTTCGCTCGGTAGAGAAGCACGTACCTTTGCGATCTGCATGCTGATCTCATCCTTATTGAGACCCCAGACAATAGGGCCGAGGCTCTTTGGGGAGTCAACGGCAAGTTCGTGTAGCTGGTCGAGAAGTCGCAGAATATCCATAGCGCATCAAACGAAGGGACGGATTGAGATATTCATTGTGGCACGGGCGGCCAAAATAGAGTCAAAAACTTATCCACTAAGTTTTCCGAAGGGCTCGGTGGATAACTTTTGCAACTGCGGGCGGGACCATACCAGAATAGTCCCCGCCAAGGGTTGCGACCTCGCGGACGATGCTGCTGCTGAGGTAACTGTATTCCCACTTGGTCATGAGGAACACGGTGTCCACTTCGCTGGCGAGCCTGCGATTGACCATAGCCATTTGAAACTCATATTCGAAATCGGCAGTCGCGCGCAAACCACGAACGATGGAAAGCGCTGCTTTTGACTGCACAAAGTCGACCAACAACCCGGTGAAGCCCTCAACCTTGACGTTCGGTAAATGCTTGGTGCTTTCTTGCAGAGACTCGATCCGGTATCGATCCGGCAGAAGTGGCTTCTTTGCCGAATTCACCCCAACCGCGACGATGATCTCGTCGAAGAGCTTGGAAGCGCGTTCGATCACATCGAGGTGCCCAAGGGTGGGAGGATCGAATGAACCCGGATAGATGGCGAGTCGGCGCATTGGGGACTAGGATACAGGTTTTTGCAGGTAAGGAAGCTGGCTACCTCCGATCGACAACCATCTCCATGACCGGGTAGTTATCGCTGCTGACCAACTCGCGCTTGCCGTCAACTGAACGAAACACCTGCACAAAGTAGCCTGGTTTCCCCGTATTCCTCATTCGCCCTGACGACCTCCGATCGCCCATTTCAAAAACTCCTGGAAGCCTAACTTGACGAACTTGAGTATCGACCTTCGTCGCAAGCGGCTGGCCTGCCCCGTAAAAGCCAACTTTCAACTGATCGTTCTCAATCCGGGCCTGAATCTTAACGGGAAATGAATAGGGATTCTTCAATTTCAGGTCGATCGTGTAGTAGGCAACCGCTGCATCCAATCCTGGGGCCACGTAGTTCGGGGCGAATCTATGCCGATTCCTCTCCACAATTACCATTCCAGCGTGAAGGGCCGCATTGTAGGTGGTGGTGGAGGTCTGGCAGACGCCACCGCCGAAGCTGTTGATCAGTTGGCCGTTAAAGCTCACGGGAGCCTTTCGATAGCCCCCATCCTTGCTAAACGAGCCGATTCGCTTGTTGAATGAGAACGTCTCGCCGGGCTTAATCACGGTTCCATTGAGCCTCTGAGCTGATATCAGCGCGTTGTGCCGCTGGTTTCGGGACCGATTCTCCACCGTTGTGGAGAAGCTGGCAAGGCACCTTTCCTTGGGCGCCGCCACCAGCGCGATCGTCCCGAAGGCGGCAAGACCAATCGTGGCAATGAGACCGATGGTCTTGAGCATCATCTCGGCTCGACCTCCAGGCTCCGCTCCTGGTTGGATGCATAATCCTCAGGGTCGTACATATTGCCGATCCGGGAAGGAAGCGCGTTGGACTTTCCAGCCGATTCAGCCCTCATGATATAGCTGAACTCTTCATTGCCCTTCTCTAGCTTCCGAGCGAAGAACGCGACCCGGTCGTCCATGATGATGGTTCTCGCCCACCACCAACCCCATTGCTCGTCGTCATAAACTTCATCTCGCTCAGTCACTCGGCAGTTGCTGGGAATTGGGTCTTCCAAGAGAACGAACTCGCGATCCTTGGTCCATTTCACAGTCAAGACGACCTTGATGATGTCACCTGACTCTACTTTGTCGACCGGTTTGTCCGAAGCCTCGAACTTCATGGTCCCGTCTTCCATCCGCCGGGCTTCCATCTTGTAGTAGGCCCGCTCGATCTTAAGGTCGTTGTTGCCTACCAACGTTCCGAGTTGGCTATCTGGAATGACCTGTTTGAGGTCCGCGGCATAGTAACAAACGGATTGTCCGTTCTGGGCGATCTTGACGCTATTTTTGCCAACCTGAAGCTCCGACATCGGAATCGTGACCTGAAGATCGGGATGGAAGAGAGAGTTCTTGTCGAACGTGATCGACTTCACTTCCTTGCCATTGACCGAGATCGTAAACGTGCCGCCGAGGTTCTCCAACTCCTTAGTCTGCCGCAGGTAGGCGGTCATGCCGATGAGAACGTAGGATGTGTCCCTCGTGCTGAACCAATACTCGCCCCTTCGGGCCTGCATCAGGTAGCGGATCGTCTTGCCGACCAATTCGCTAGTTGGGTCCAACTTCACCAAAGCCCCAAGCGCTAATGCCGTGCTTTCTTGACCCCAGGAATACTGTTCCTGAGCCCAGCTTGCCGTCTGCGGCGTTACCTTTGCTTTGGATTTAAGCTGTCCAAGCAGCTGCGTCTTCAGTTCGGCATTGCCGATCAAGTTTGCAGTCAAAGCCCCAAGAGCCAGGTCGGGCGCACCCGCATCCTTGAAGTCGAACGCGAACGCTTTCTTTGCAGCATCAACTTTTCCGTTTGCCGCCAATGCGTAGCACAGGTACACGCGATCTCGTCGAAGGTCCGTCTTGCCCTTCTCGGAAGTGAAGCGCTTTTCGGCCCACTCCAAGCTTCGATTCAGCATGGACTCGTTCACTTTGAACCCTGCCGCCTTTGCGCGCTGGAGCCCGTCCAACACCAGAGCCGTCATGAACGGATCGGAGTCGTCGTACTCCCACCAACCCCAGCCTCCATCGCCATGCTGCATCTTGGCGAGTCGCGCCAATCCATCCGCCGCAATCGCTGGCACCTTTGCGCGAAGATCGGGCCTCGCAAGCCCTGTTTCCGCCAGTGCTTGGTCCACCAAGATGGCGGGTAGGAACCGGCTCATCGTCTGCTCTACGCAACCATAAGGGAACTGCACCAAGCCATCCAAGGATTGAACGAGCGAGGTTGCGATGGACGGGCTCAGCCTCAGAACTAAGCGACCGGTGTTGCGATCTGCTCCTTCTCGCACTGTGACATCGAAGTTGGTTTCGCCCTTAGCCATCCCGGCCTGAATCTCTTGGAACTCCCGACCGTGGGGCTTAACTTCGAATGTGCCTTTGACGCCATCGTTCCCTCCACCAGAGATTTCAGCCGTGGCTGTAATCTCGGCTACTCCGCTCGACTGGGCGGTTGCCGTCCACTCAACTGTAGTGGGAACCCCCGGCTCAACCCTTATGTTCTGTGATGTCTTGCCATCAATGTCAAGCCCTTTCACTGTGATCCCTACCCTAATGTCCGCCGCCTGGCCAGTGTCGTTCTGAACGATCGCCGAGATTTTCTGTTGATCCTGCACAACCATGTATTGAGGTGTCTGGAGCTTGATCATCAAGGGTTTGCTGGCCACAACTGTCTTCGTTGCAATTCCAACCGCGGTTTGGTCGGTCGCGGCAAGGACTGTTGCCCGCCAGGTCGTGAGATTGTCGGGAAGCGTTACCGTGACCCGCGCCTCTCCGGTGGCATCGGTCTGAACCTTGGGGTCCCAGAACGCAGTGTCCATAAACTTGGACCGGATCGGCACGTTTCCTGCGCCCTTGTCGCCACCGTCCAGATAGATCTCAGGGAAGGAGTAGCTGGTTTGCACCGAGATGCTCCGTCGTGGGAAGAACCCGCCGAACGGATCGGTGTCGTCTGCCCGAATCGCATAGATCGACTCATCAACGACTCCCAAGGACAGGTCGGCCGACACTGGCTTGCCCGCCATGTCCTTCGTAGAGATCGTGTAGGTCACGGCTTGGCCAGGAAGCACTTTTTCTTTGTCCGGTGAGATCGAAACCTGCAGTTTTTGGTTGGCCAGGTTCAGGACCAAGCTTTCGCTTGCCTCGTAGAACTGCTTCTCTCGCATATAGGCAATCGAGACTTGGGCATTCGGGGCAAACGCTTTCGCCACCTGCATCGACACGATGGTCACCGACTGGGTCAGGTTGACTACCTTCTGATAGAGAACCTCGTCTCCTTCCACGGTCAATAAGGCAAAACCACCTGGCTTGTCGGTCTGAATGAGCGTCTTGACGGTGTCGCCAACGTCGTACTTGCGCTTGTCCAGCGTGACCGTCAATTTTCCGCCTGGCCTAGCCGGTACTCCCGACCCTTCGACGTAGAAGTAGGCGCTAGATTCGATTTCATTTTTCAGTTCATCGACTGCGATGGCTTTGAACACAAGCGAACCAGGCTTGGATGGGGTGTATGAAAGTTTCGCCGTACCGTCCGGCCCTGTTGTGGCTTGAAGGTTTTCCATCGGTTCGAAGTCGACCTTCTCGCCGGTCCAATTGTCTTCCCCGGCGACGATTTGAATCGTCTTGCCTGCGATTCCTTTGCCGTCCTCGTGGGATGTGGCCTTGACGGTGAGTTCTACCGGTCGGCCGACCTCGCCCAAGTAGTCGTTGGTTTCGATTTCCGTTTGGAACCTTCCCCGAGTTACCTTCACCGAGCCTGCGCCCTCAAAATACTTATCGCCTTCATCGGAGGCGCTGACCATCACGGAATAGGTGTAGTCGGTCTCCGAGCCATAGGATTTCTCTTCCGGTTTCTTGGTGTCGAACTCAATGATCGCCTCGCCCTTCGAGTCGGATACGGCCTCAAAATCCTCGACTCCTTCGCCGGAGCCGCTCTCATCCGCATACTCCTCGCCATCTTCCCCTTCCCAAGTCCATCGGGGAGATCGCGTCACGTACGCATCGATCTTCGCCCCCACAACGGGTCCGCCGTGGTAGTACTCGCATTTGATCCGCATCTTGGCTTGCTGGCCGAAGACGTAGAATTTTTCCAGCGGGGTTACTGTAATCTTGAATTCTGGCTTTCGATAGGCCGCAATCCGGATATCGAGCCTTCCCTCGCCGCCCGGACCCTTGGCAATGAGCGCATAAACGCCAGGCTTTGCTTCCTTGTTCGAGGTGAACGACCCGAAGAACGTGCCGCGAGTTGTCATGTCGGCCTGGAAGGATTCGACCAAGTTGTCGTCCGCATCGCGAACCTCGCAGTTGACCTTTCCTTCGGTCGGAACCTTAAAGTCCGCGCCGTTCAACAGCCGAGCAATACCCTTAAACTCGACCTTGTCGCCCGGACGATACACCGGTCGATCCGAATACAAGAAGACGCGTCCCTTGGAGTTGCTTGATTCGTCGGATCGGACATAGAAGTCCACCACCGCGACTGAATTATCCTTCCGCGCGACCAACAATTGGTGATCGTTCGGAGATCGTGTCACGTTGAGCGTGCCTTCTTGATTGGTCATGCCCACTTGCTTCAAGCCGCTATCGACCGCCAGGCCGATGGCGGCTTTATCGATCGGTTGTCCAGACTGAAGATCGGCGACGTAGCACATGGTTTGCTTCTCGCCAGACTTGGTGACCATGCCGATCTTGGAGACATTGAGATAGGCGCCTCGATCCACTTTTCCTGATCGACATCGAATCCAGTAGAAACCCTCGGCGAGGGGATCGAGCGCAACCGCCTCGACAAATACGCCTTCTGCATCCCTCTTGGTAATCGGGTGCTCCAAAGATCGCACCTTCTGGCCAAACTTGGCGGGGTCCTGAGGAGTCGTCGCATAGCGGGAGAACGCTTCCAAGAGGTCACGGACGCTACCCTTCTTCACAACTTCCGCCAGGTTTAACTTGAACACGTCAATTTTCAAGTTCTCATTGGCAAGAAAGCCATCGGCTTGGAAGCTCGGCTCTTCCTCAGGCAGGAATACCTTCTGACTCGTGTTGATGTTCAAATACGGGTCATCCGGATTCATTGCGAGTTCAAGCGCAGTCGGTTCGCCTTCTTTGATCGTTATGCGTTGCTCGTCCAATCGGTGGGCTTTGGCGTAGGCGAAAATCGTGTAGTCGCCAGCGGGCAGCGTCCTGAGCGAAAACCGCCCTTCCCTGTCGGTTACAAGCGTTCGCCTTCTCGCCGCCTCATTTTTGTTTACCTCGGAAGGGCTGATGTTGACCTCGACCCCTTCGATCGCCTTGCCGTTCTCTTTGAGCGTCACCTTGCCGGTGAGGCCGCCCAGCGGAATCTCCTCGGTAATGCCGAAGGAAAGCAAACCGCCCGCAAGGCCGACGGCAGTGAGAAGGGCAAGCACCCGAGTGGATGCAGCCGCACGTTGAGAGGTGGAAGCGTTCATGAAAGTTCAGTCGTCGGCTCAGAGTCCGGTTTAGTAACGAGGGCGATTAACACGCCAAGCACAAGGGCAACTCCCGCCATCCAGTAGAAAGCGGTCTGCTTTCCTTCGCGGGTCATGTCGAGAAGGTTGGTGAGCCAGCCATAGCTGACCGCGACGATCGCGGAGAGTCCACCGGCAAAGAGGATTGGAAGAAGTGACCGCCCGCCCCGAAGTCCCTCAACGAACGCGGCAAGCCCGAGTCCGACCACAAATCCAACCATGCCCTTGGCTCCCAACACCACTGCCATCGCGACCGGAATCAGGCACAGAACCAGGGTCCAGAGGACTTTGCCGAAATCGGTTTGAATAGACTCCTTGCTGCGCCGAGCGATCCACTCGCCCGGAAGAAGCGCGGCGACTACTCCAAAGGCGACCCCGATCACAGCGTAGTGCTGACCAATGTCCAAGGCTCTGACCGCATCGGGATGCGACTCCCTCAAAACTCGGTAGAAGGCTAGCCCAACCAAGGGCCCCGCCGAAAGCAGGGCTCGCACATTGCCCAACATTAGCAGGGTCAAAACCGCCCCTGCCGATGCAATCGCCATTCCGTAACCTTTGAGGAACGAGAAGGCGAGAGTCGCGATGCCAATCCAGATAACCGAGGCGATTAGAAAAGCGAATGAATCGTCTTTACCGTCGGGCCGGATAACCCAGTGGAGGACTGCCGCCGCGAGAACCGCGCCATCGAAGATCATCCAGGCTTCTTTGCTCTCGACCAGCCTTCCCCCAACGACGTAGCCAAGGACAAGGAGGAGCACAACTCCGATCATCCCCGGCATGAAGCCGAGGGTAGTGCCTGTTTTCTTATCCGACCGGCCCGCTAACAGCCCAATCAGGGCGGCTATGGCGGCGGCCAGTCCAAACATTGTGCCCGTCATGCCACCGGGTTCGTTATTGAGGGCCTTCAACCCTATGAAGTCCGCCGCCACGATGACAGAAGTGAATGTGGCTACTGAGAGGGGCAGAGAAGTCTCACCGTCACGAAGGCTAGCGGTAGACCATGCGCCAAACGCAAGCCCGGCGATCGCCGCAAGCTGGACAGTCCATGCGTAGCTCGGGTCGAGCCAGCCCGCGAATCCAGAGATGGCGGCGGCAAAACCCAGCGCGGCCGCTGCGGAGGGAACTCTCATTCCTTCAACGAAGCGGAAAACGACGGATAACAGAACTCCTCCTGCAAAAGCGAGACCCGCCGGAAGCGCGTTTGCAAAGCCATCCTTCCAGAAAAAGCCTGATCCCGCAGAGATCAGGATCAAAAGGATTGCCGAAATGGGAAGCCCCTTACTGGGCGGCTTTGATTCGGGTGGAAAGGAGAGTGCCAACGCGGCGATGGCAACGGCGATCGCGATGAGGGGAAAGGCGGTGTTCATATTATGATGTTGTGATTGCCCGATTATCGAACAAGATACGCTTAACTGGACGATAAGTAACGAGAGATTTTTGCAATTTTATTTTGAACTTGCTTCAACCTCCAAAATCGGTTCAAACAAGAACGAAAACACCTTCGATCGTGGAGCGCCAACTTTAGACAGGTCCCTGTTTCTTCTCAGCAAGGGACTCATCGTCCAAAATAGAGGGATGCGCTTGACTCGTTGGCTGTGGTGGACCCCCTCCATCGTGATCCTGGGCGCCGCATCTCCTACCGAGCAGGTGGACTTTGGCAAAGACATTCGTCCGATTCTGGCCCAGAAGTGCGTTCCATGCCATAGCGAAGGCGGTTCTGGGCCGTTTGCCTTGCAGACATTTGCCCAAGCTCGCAAACGTGGCGACCTCATTCGCCTGGTCAGCCTTACCGGGCAGATGCCTCCAACCGATGCTCGATCGGATCTTGTATCTCTGACGCCCCACCAACCGCTCATCGGAACAGAACTGAGAACTATCCAAGAATGGTTTCGACTCGGAATGCCAGAAGGCGCGAAGACGAAGCCCCTCCCAACTCCAGAAAAGCGGAAGCCTTTTGTATCGGACCATGTCGTCGTCGCACAGGTTGGGAAAGGCCAAGCGATTCCTTCTGAGGGCCGCTCCGCTACGGTGGTCTACCCCATAAACTCTCTATCCGGCCAGGTGGGTTACCTCGGCTATTTCTCCTTCCAGCCTGATGCCCCAAAGGCGGTCCGTCAAGTCGTTCTCGCTGTGCAACGTCCAGGCCAACAACCTCCCTTCACTCAAACCGGGCTTCGACCCGGAACCAGCTATGCCGTTTGGTCGGATGGATTCAATCCATGGCAGTCTGGTTCCGGCTACATCTCGGTCGAGAAGGAAGATCGTCTTTGGCTTCGGGTGATTGCGGTGCCGACCGGCAAGCCTGAGCCAGCCTCTGGACTCATGACATTTGGCCGTGAGTATCGCTCCGACAAGGTTCAAACCAAAACGATGGGAAACGATACCTTTGTTGTCGAGGCCGAAAAGATCGTTACCTTGCGAGACGAGTGGGTGCTCGACCAAGACATCGACCTGATCTCCATCTTGCCGGAAGCCCGTTTTGTTACCGACCAAGTTCGTTTTATTGCCAAAAGCGGTACTGGTGAGAAGCTCGTGGCGATGGTCCACACCTGGGACGCTACCTGGCCTGGAGCGTACAACTTTGCCAAGCCGTTACGTCTAAGGAAGGGAACGTCCCTGATCTATGAGGCCTCTGTGCCCAACACGAAGCATGGACACGCGGCAGAGGACGAAAAGTCTCAGACTCTTAGGTTCGGGCCAAGGTCGACGGACGAACTTTTCTCGTGCCACATCAACTACATCCCACGCTAACTCTATGATTCTTGCCGCCCTCACCGCCACCGTCCTTGCGTACCAGCAGTTACCGATGCCAACGATTCCAGTGGCAAAGATCAGCATTGCAGATGCAGGAGGCGTAGTTCGGCAACTGCCAACGTCGGCCAAAGCGACGGTGCTCTTCTTCGTTGCGATCGATTGCCCGATCGCCAATCGGATGGCTCCTGAACTCGCGCGAATTGTCAGAGCATATCGGCCAAAGAACATCTCCTTCTTGTTCGTATACGTGGACCCAGCCCACAGTGGACAGCAGGTTCAACAGCATCTTAGAGAATACAAACTAGGAGCCCCTGGAATCCGCGATGCGAAGCACTCCGTCATCAAGGCAGTAGGCGCATCCGTCACGCCCCAGGCAGTCGTCTTGGACAAGACCGGCTTGATGCTTTACCGCGGCCGCATCAACGACCTTTTCATAGAGCACGGAAGGTCACGAAAACTCCCCAAAACGCAGGATCTGCGCAACGCCCTCGACCAGTTCCTAGCGGGTCGACCCATCAAAGTTCCTCAGACCGCCGCGTTGGGTTGCAGCATTCCTCCGCTTAGTTAAGGATTCCGGTTGGGCTTGCAGGAACTTTGGAGGTGGGATAAGCTTCCAAAGCATTCGAGGAATTCAATGGGCGAGACCACAATTGACAAGATTTTTGTCGGCAAGGGCGACATCGATGTTTACATGCTTCCGAAATATGGCAACCGCCATGGCTTGATCGCGGGTGCGACCGGGACCGGCAAGACCGTCACCCTCCAAATCCTTGCGGAGAACTTCAGCAATCTTGGCGTGCCCGTTTTCATGGCCGACGTGAAGGGAGACCTTGCTGGGCTTGCTATGCCGGGTGGAGGCAATCAAAAACTCGCGGATCGAGCGGTTCAAATTGGTCTCGCCAACTATGCCTACGAGAGCGCCCCGGTTATCTTCTGGGATTTGTATGGGAAGAGTGGACACCCGATAAGGTCGACGATTTCCGAGATCGGCCCCCTGATGCTCAGCCGAATGATGGGCTTGAACGATGTCCAAGAAGGCGTCCTCAACATCGCCTTCCGAGTCGCCGACGAGCAGGGCCTTCTCCTCCTCGATCTGAAAGACCTCCGCGCAATCCTGGCTGAAATCTCTGAGCACGCCGACGAACTTCAGAGAACCTACGGCAACGTCAGTCCTCAGTCGGTCGGCGCTATCCAAAGGAGCCTCCTGGTCCTTGAGGAGCAGGGAGCGGCCAACTTCTTCGGCGAACCGGCCCTCGACATTCGGGACTTCATGCGCACTACCCTCGACAGCCGAGGCATCGTGAACATTCTCGCCGCTGACCAGCTTATGCAAAGCCCCAGGCTGTACGCAACGTTCCTGCTCTGGCTCTTGAGCGAGTTGTTTGAAGACCTTCCCGAAGTCGGGGATTTAGATAAGCCGAAGCTGGTTTTCTTCTTCGACGAGGCCCACCTCCTTTTTACCGACGCTCCTTCATCTTTGATCCAGAAGATCGAGCAGGTCGTCCGTCTTGTTCGCTCAAAGGGCGTTGGCGTCTACTTTGTTACTCAGAACCCGATCGACATCCCGGAAACCGTGCTGGGCCAACTTGGCAATCGATTCCAGCACGCGCTTCGAGCCTTTACCCCTCGCGATCAAAAGGCGGTAGATTCCGCGGCTGAGACTTTCCGGGTCAATCCCAAGTTCAAG
>JACMJO010000370.1 GCA_014380605.1 Fimbriimonadaceae bacterium
GCGGCAGAGCGGATTGCGCGAAGAACGGCTCTAGGAACGGTTTCAGGCAGTTCTTATGCCTAGTCTCCAAGAGCAATGTATTCGATCTTCCCGGGAACCTTGAGGCCAGCGGTCGTCATATACAGGCGAATCATGGAAGCGATGATTCGGTCCACGACGAAACTCCGATAGGCGCGATCTCCCACCGACGAGTCTAGGTTGGGATACGGATTGCACTCCCAAACGATGACTTCGCCTGTCTCTTGATCTTCGGCATAGTCAAAGGCCATCCATTGAAGATCAAGGTTCTTGGCCGCCCTGAGAAACCTATCGGCATGAGGCTCAGGCGCGGTGGCGTAGGCTAGGTCGGCTTCACGAGTCTCAACATTTGAGACTCGGCCCTTTGCTTTGACTTTCCAGAGGGTGCAGGTCAGCACGCCTTGAGGAATACAGAGGTCGCCGGCCACAAAGCATCGGAATCGGTGATAATAGCCGTCTTCGGCACGCGTGTCGATGAACTCGCACACCGTCGGCCTCTTGAATTGGTCAAACGGGATGTCCTTGGCCTGGGCAACGGTTTCAACCAAAAAGAACTGCGAGTTATGGGACCAATCCTCCCGGATGAAAAAAGGGGGCTCGAATCCGAGAAGAGTATCCCGAAACTTCTCCTCATTCTCAACAAGCGCCATGCGGGGAGTTCGAAACCCGGCTTCGCGTATTCGGCGGGAGCCGAGCACCTTTCCAGCATTGGTTAGGTTTTCAACGCGGTTGATGATGGGAATTCCGAGAGCGTCGCATTGGTCCGAGAGTCGGCAGGAAGCCTGGTAGGCGGGCAGGTTGTAGTATTGGACCGGGTCTTGTAGCCAGGGAATATGTACACCGTAAGAGTGGAACGCGGGTATGTCGAACGGAACCGGCCTAAGATCGAAGAGCGGCATGAGTTCCGGAGCGTTCCCGGCAATCCAATGAAGGACCGGCTCGTAGAAATGGGTCGCGAACGGCGGTAGCCTGGTGATTAGGAATTTGTGGCCGCGAGTCGGTGATCTCATGTGCGCATTATCGAAATTTCCGGTCTAATTTACCTAGGCTCAAGGCTTGAATGAAGCTGGGCCTGTTGCATTGCGGCAATCTAACCGAGTATTATTCGAGATCGCGTCCCGAGGATCGGGATGGAGTATTGAAATGGCGAAGATCTGTCAGGTTAGCGGAAAGAAAGGCAATACGACGGCGAAGCACATTCGCAACCAGCACTCCCAAGGCTGGAAGTACAAGGCGCCCCACAAGAACCGCATTCAACACCCGAACCTGCACACGGTGCGCGTCATGACCGAGCACGGCGTGCTAAAAATGAAAGTCGCTACCAGCGTCATCAAGTCCGCTGAATTCAATGCGGTCGCCTGTGGCCTGAAGCCAGTTCCCAAGTCTTGGCTGAAGAAGCCAAGCTACAACATCTAAGGATTTCAGTTCAAGCCCTCGAAGCGGATTACGTTTCGAGGGCTTTTTCACAGGTGGTTCAGGGGAATTCGAAGTCAGCTGAACCTGAAAGTCACGATTCCAGTGGGCAAGAAAGCGACACTTACCATGATTCTACAGGACCAATTCCCAAAAAAAGGGCCACGTTCGGGGAAATGAGCGCGACCCAATATTAGGAGGTATAGCTTGAAGCCTGGGCTCCTCTCAACTCCCAAGCTTTAGCCTGTCGTATCAGCCTCCAAAAGGAGACTTCTGGCGCGGGCTGGCAATACCAGACTCCGCAAATCGTTGTTTCTTTCCCGATGTGAGCAAAATCCTTCTTCTCACCGCTTGAAGCGCGGGCCGGATGCAGGGGGAGCAAACCGGCGCCGCGCGGGGAGCGTGCTAAAAGTCGTTCAAATCTCTTCATCGCCTGTGAAGATTAAAGCCGAACCCAAAGCGGGTTCGAGACTGCCTAAGGTAGGACGCTTAGGCTATCTTTCGTTAGCCTTGGCAGAAGGGAATCTGCTAACCTGCGTCGAAGGATAGGTAGGTAAGGATGAAACGAGCACTTCTCTCTTTTGCAATTCTTGCGTCGCTCGTAGTCAGTTCCAACGCTCAATTCGAAGGTCAAAGCCGGCAAACCGGTGCTTGGGCCAACGTGTTGGGAGCGCTTAGACCGCGCTCGTTGGGCCCGACAAATATGGGCGGACGCATTATGGACCTCGCGGTTTACGGACCCAGGCCCCAAATCTTCTACATCGCAACCGCTTCTGGAGGACTCTGGAAGACCGAGAACGCGGGCACGACCGTTAAGCCGGTTTTCCAAAATGAAACCAGCATTTCGTTGGGGGCCGCAGCCGTTAGCCAAAAAGATCCTAACCTTGTGTGGGTTGGATCAGGTGAAGGCAGCAGCCGAAACTCGACGGCTTGGGGCGATGGAGTCTACAAATCGACCGACGGCGGTGCGACCTGGAAGAACATGGGGCTCAGAGAGACCATGCACATCACCCGGATCGTAATCGATCCGCGGGACGACAATACGATCTACGTTGGCGCACTTGGCCGCCTATGGGGACCAAATCCTGAGCGAGGCGTTTTTAAGTCGACCGATGGCGGCAAGACTTGGGATCACGTCCTCAAGGTGGATGACACAACCGGCGTAGCCGAGCTCATCCAGAATCCCAAGAAGCCAAACGAACTGCTTTGCGCGATGTGGACTCGAGTCAGGAAGGCGTACGACTTCACAAGCGGCGGGCCTAACTCGGCGCTGTACAAGTCGACCGATGCCGGCAAGACTTGGTCTAAGATCACGAAAGGGTTGCCTGAGGGACCTCTGGGCAGAATTGGCCTGAGTTACCACTTGGCCGACCCTACCCATGTAGTGGCAACCGTCGAATACAAGCCCAAGGATGCGAGCGAGCGCCAGGGCGCGTCACAGATGAATGGCGGCGGAACCTACATCAGTACAGACGGCGGAGGTTCTTGGCAGAGACAGACAGGACTGAATCCGCGGCCCTTCTACTTCAGCCAGCCTCACTGGGATCCGGTCGACAAAAACCGCATCTACGTCCTTGGGGTGAGCATTCACGTCAGCGACGACATGGGCAAGACATTTCGAGCGCTAAACGCCGCCGTTCACGCCGACAACCATGCGATCTGGGTCGATCCTCGTGACAACCATACGGTGTACATAGGATGCGACGGTGGGGTGTACGTTTCGCGCGACCGCGCCGTTAAGTGGCAACACATCAACAATATCGTGGCCTCCCAGTTCTATGCAGTGGCATTCGATATGCGCAAGCCGTATTGGGTCTATGGCGGATTGCAGGACAACGGCTCATGGGGCTATCCAACCCAAACGATCCGGGGTGGGTCGTCATGGTTCGATGCCTACAACATAGGCGGTGGGGACGGATTCCATGTTCAGGTGGATCCGAACGATTGGACCACGCTCTATTCTGAGAGCCAGGGCGGAGCCGCTTCACGGCAAGATCAAAAAGGCGGAGGCGGCGTTTCTATTCGACCACGCGTCGTGCAGGGTGAGCCAGCCAATCGATGGAATTGGTCTACACCAATCTTGATCTCGCCACACAACTCCTCGACCGTCTACCTCGGCGGCAATCGATTGTTCAAGAGCGTGAAGCGTGGGGAAGGCATGAAGGCGATCAGCCCGGACCTAACCACAAACGACCCCGAGAAGAATCGAGCAGGTCGAAACTCAGTGACTCCGGAGGACACGGGAGCGGAACGCCATTGCACGATCATCACGATCAGCGAGTCGCCCAACCGACCGGGATTGCTGTGGGTCGGTACAGACGATGGTTTGGTTTGGGTCTCAAAGGACGATGGCGCCAATTGGGAAAACGTCACCGCCAACTTCCCAGACTTGCCAAAGAACACATGGTGCAGCCGCGTTGCCGCGTCGAAGTTCGTGGAAGGTCGTTGCTATGTCACGTTCGATGGCCATCGCAACAACGACTTCAAGCCGTATGTTTATGTGACGGAGGATTTTGGCAAAACCTGGGCGAAGCTTCACAGCAGTTTGCCAGACTTTGATTCCACCTACGTAATCAAGGAAGGTTTGGTCAATCAGGATCTCTTGATCCTTGGATCAGAGTGCTCGATGCGATTCTCCTTGGATCGAGGCAAGACTTGGGTCAGGTTCGTCAACGACTTTCCAACCGTTGCTGTTCACGACCTTCAAATACATCCTCGTGATCAGGATCTGGTCATCGGCACTCATGGCCGGGGCATCTGGACAATGGACATTTCATCGCTCGAGCAGCTAAATGCCGAGAACCTTGGAAAGGACGTCTTTGTCTGCAAGCCGCAACCGGTCTACAACATGGGTCGGATGGCGGGAACTCCTTGGGATGGCGATTCCGTGTTCCTTTCCTCGAACACCCAGCCGGGCACTTCGATCTACTATTGGTTAAAAGCTAAGCCTACGGGAGAGGTCAAGGTATCCGTCCAGGATGCAGCCGGTGTCCAGATAACCGAACTGACCGGAACAGCGAACGAGGGACTCAACTCCGTGCGATGGAATGGCCGGGCTAGAAACCGAATCGCTGATCCCGGCGACTATCGCGTCGTCGTGACGGTGGGCGGTAAGGAATACACGACCAGCATCAAGGTCGATAAGGCTGACGGCCTGTAGATGGATCCGTAGGTGCGACAAGAGTGTCGCACCTACGGACGGCTA
>JACMJO010000371.1 GCA_014380605.1 Fimbriimonadaceae bacterium
AGAATCGCCTCAAAAGCAAGCACCCTCTCCCTGAGAAAGCCGCAACGATCACTGCGCCCTGAACACCCCATCACCTCCATCACCCATTCATCCCAACCACGGGTACCCTTCGGCCATGCCTTGGCTGAACACCGTTCTGGTTCTATTCTCCCTTCTCAACATTGGCTTGGGAATCTATGGCTATGTGGCGAAGAACACCTTGGTATCCCTCATCGCTGGAGTCGTGATCGGCCTCCTGATGTTGGGAACGGTCGCCCTCGCCAAGACCCATCCCAGGTGGGGAAGGATCGGTTCGTTGGTCTTATGCGTTGCCGTTCTGGGACAGTTTGCCCCCAAGTTCATCAAAACCCAAGACTGGGTTCCGGCTGGAATTCTAACGGTCGTCGCCGCAATCGTGGTTGTTTGCCTAGGGGTTGGGCACATGCTTGGGATGAAGGCAAAGAACGCCTCTACACCAACCGCATAATCGGCATTTCGCGAACTTCGGCCTGAACCGGGCCGCTCGATGACTCGATCGTTACCCACTCGCCGTCGGATGCCGCTTCGTTCCTGAGGATCGCCGCGCCGATATAGCCAAGGCTGGGGGAAAATGTTGCGCTGGTGACCTCGCCCGCATCAGTTCGCCGAGAGTGCTTGACAAGGCCCCCGACCTCGAACGGATCATCCGCGATCAATCCCATCCAAGTCTTATTGGTGTGGCCCCTACTTTGAATCCGCATCAACACTTCTTGCCCCGTATAGCAGCCCTTGTTGTAGCTGACATACCGGGCGTCGAACGCGTTGCCAAGCTCGGGAGGCATGATCTTGGGATTGATATCCTGGCCAAATTTCGGCACACCTGCTTCGAGGCGAGCGATCTCAGCCGCCGCGTGATCAATGGGTTCGAACTCCTTCTCAAGTTTGGTGATTGCCTTCTTAGCGTCTGCCGGAACCACCACATCCCAACCGCCAAGACCGGCACGATTGGACCTCAGCAACGCCACAGTTTGGGTTCCGAGTTCAGCCTCATTCGCATCAAGCGTCGGAAGCTGGGCGAGCTCTCCCAGCCTCTGGGTTGCGCTCGGACCCTGAATGCTGATGAGTCGATGATCGTCGAGAACCTTAGCGACGACATCTTCGATGATCACCATCTGTTCGACCCGCCGTAAGAAGCCATCGAGCGAGCCCTTGGGAAGAGAAATGAGAAACCGATCCTTCAGCGACCAGATTTCGCAGACGCTGATGATCTGCCCGGTCGGCTCACAAATGCAAAAAGCAGAGGATGCCCCAAAATCTAGGGATCGCAGGTTGTTCGTGGCCTGCCCCTGAAGCCAACCCTTGCGGTCTTCGCCGGAAAGCTCGACGAGCACCAGATCGTCGGTTGGATAACGCCCACAGTCGGCGCGCAATAAATCATACGAATCGGCCACTTGGGGCTCGATTGGCTCGATCACAGACTCAGACATCGTATAGGTACTCCGCAAACGAGGTTGGCGATGGGTTAAGCTCCCAAAACGCAAACCAGCCGCGACATTGCGGCTATTAGTATGAACTACGCTTTATCTAAACCGATGGTGGCACTCCAATGTTCCTGATCGCGATAGGACTGGCAGGATTGCTGTTTGGAGTGGGTTCCTCCGAGGTACGTCGATTTGAGAATGCCGCCGCTCGGGACATATCGTCGAGACTGCTCGGAGTGTCGAAGCAAGTCAAAGTCCGAATCAAATTCGATCCGTTCCAAGCGATCGGCGGAAGACTCAAATCGGGAACGATTACGGCTTCAAACTTCGTCACCGAAGGCTTGCCGTTGTTTACTCAGCCTGAGGGCTCGAAACGTGGCCGCTTGGACGAACTCAAAATCTCCCTAGCCGAATTCGAACTGACCGGTCTTCAGGTCAAGAAGCTTGAAGCTAGGATTCCAAATTGCCGATTCGATTTTGGACTAGCTCAAAAGAAGGGCCAGATCAGGTTGACGAAAAGCGGGATAGGGACGGGCTCCGTCGAGATCGATCAGCGCGGCTTGCTGAAGTACATCTCCCAACGCCACCCCACCCTGAAGAACGTTCAGCTACAGCTTCTCTCAGATCAGATACAGATCTCCGGTACGGGGCGTTTTATGGCGTTCGAAGCCTATGTGCAGATTCAAAGCCGTCTCCATTCGCCAGATGGGTCGACCATTCAACTCGTCGACGCTGAGGTTCTCATCAATGGCGAAAAAGCCGTTCCACTGGCTAGAGACGCTGTGCTAAAGGTCCTAAATCCGGTGGTAGACCTTAACCGGGATCTAAAGCTCTTCGGAGCCCTTACCATCGACTCAGTCACAGTCGGTGCGAATTCGTTGATGGCCACGGGTCGGGCCCATATTCCCGATCACCCACTGGGAACCTGGATCAACCGAATCGGGTTGTTCTTCCCATAAGCCCTGCAACCGCATGGCAAAGTATTATGAGCCCCATGCTCGAAGCCCCGCCAGACGTCACGATCATCGTGCCGGCGCTCAATGAGGAGAGCACGATCGGCGAAGTCGTAGAGCGTTTGTTAGCGGTTCCACTGGCGACCCAGATTATTGTGGTGGACGACGGAAGCACGGACAAGACACCGGAGATACTTCATGGTTACGCCGACCAGATCGTAGTCCTGACAAACCTCCGGCGAGGAGGGAAAGGAGCCGCGATCGTTCAGGCGCTGCCTCACGCGACGGGCAAGGCGACGATCATTCAGGATGCCGACTTGGAATACCTTCCCGAGGAGATTCCTGCCGTCGTCCAGCCGATTCTGGATGGGAAGGAGTCGGTTGTTTACGGCACCCGCTTTTCGCACGGGATGCCGGACGGGATGGCCCTGCCGAACAAGATCGTAAACGTGATGTTGGCTTGGGCCGTGCGCCTGCTTTATTTCCAGCGCATCACGGATGAGGCAACTTGCTATAAGGCATTCCAAACGGACCTGCTCCAAGGCATGCAGTTGGAATGCAAGCGGTTCGAGTTCTGCCCTGAGGCGACTGCGAAGGCGATCCGGCTGGGCCAGAAGATCAAAGAAGTCCCCATCACCTACATCCCCCGGAGCAAACATGCCGGAAAGAAGATTCGCTGGACCGACGCTCCCGAGGCGTTTTGGACTTTGCTGAAGTATCGGTTTTGGCGGAGAAGGCCAGGTGGCAAGTGACGAAAGAATTTACGCCATGCGGCGTAGAAATGTACGTCAGAGATTGCCCAAGAGCACTCAAAGAATCTTAGTTGAGCAACTCTAGAACGTTGGCCTTCGTCCCTAACCAAGTGGATCACAAGGTGAGAGAAGCGATTGAGGCTCATGAACGGCAATGGCTCTCACATTTCGCCGCCTTTGCCACTGAATCCAAGGGCCGCAAGCGTCCCGAAGACCACGATCCCATCCGCACCTGCTACATGCGCGACCGGGATCGCATCCTCCATTCCAAAGCCTTCCGTCGGCTCAAACACAAGACCCAAGTCTTCATCGCGCCGACTGGCGATCACTTCCGAACAAGGCTCACGCACACGTTGGAAGTCAGCCAGATAGCCCGGACGGTTAGTCGGGCGCTCAGGCTGAACGAAGACCTTACCGAAGCGATCGCGCTCGGCCACGACGTCGGCCATCCGCCCTTCGGCCATACCGGCGAGCAGGCGTTGGATGAGTGTCTTAAGGGCATAGGCAAACAAGGAACACCCACTTCCTTTCGCCACTACGATCAGTCTCTCCGAGTCTTGGACATCCTCGAAGACCTCAATCTGACCCATGAAGTCTTAGAAGGAATCGGTGGGCATAGCAAGGGTCAAAAGGACCTCAGTGCATACGACGGTGAACCAGTTTCAACCCTAGAAGCCGCCGCCGTCAGAGTGAGCGACCGCATTGCGTACCTCAGCCACGACATCGACGACGCCGTTCGAGCAGGCGTTATCCAAGGATTGCCGGAGCAGTTCTCTTGGCTAGGAGAGCACCAGTCAAAACGCATCAAGACGATGGTCTACGACGTGGTAGAGCACAGCTTGGACCAACCTGCGATTCGAATGTCGGAACGGCTGATGGGAACCATGAATGAGCTCAAGGATTGGATGTTCGATCACGTATACCTTGCTCCTGAAAGGGTGAGAACTGAAGCCGCAGATGCCAGGCTCATAGTCCGAAAACTATTCCAACACTTCACCCAGTCAGGCAAGCTACCGGAAGGCTATCAAGGGATTCAGGGCGCGGTCGATTACATCAGCGGAATGACGGATCGATTTGCGATTGAAGCAAGCAAGTAGTGCCGCCTTCAAGGCGGCATCTCCGATCAGGTACCACCGTCTTCCAGCCGGTAGGTCAAACTCGCCAAGCCTCGCGGAACGAACGTCAAAAGAGGCATGTCACATGAGCGAAAGAAAGACGGCCAACGAAAGGATAAGAAAAACGAGCGAATGAGAGAAGACGTGAAAGAGCGTCACGAAAACGCCGCTCAAAAAACATCGAGCGACCAGCCCGATATTCAGGCATTCAAACCCGGCGCCCCCAGCGATAAGAATGCCGACCCATCATTCACCGCGACCAAGGGGCACTAATAAACTAGTTATGTCCAGGCCTTCCTTGAGCCTGGCTACTACAGTCGAGTGAGTCGCCTAAGCAGCCTGAGCAGAATCCTGACATGCCTCTTCGCACTGGAGGCATGCCTCCGCGCACCGGGCACACTCTTCCATGTGATCGGCATGCCTCTCACACTGAGTCCGGCACATGCCGCACATTCGAGCGCAGACGGCACATTCCGAATTAGAACCCTGGGTCATTGCCGAGATGCAGCTCTCGCACGAGTCTGCACACTCGTCGCAAAGGCGAACGCAAGACTCCATTCCTTCCATCTCTCGACAAGTGTCCGCACAGGATCGGCATTTTGCGCTGCAATCTTCGCAGGAGGCGATACTTTTACTTAGGAGGTTGGTGATCATGGGCATGTCCTAATGGTCTAACTCATTGGACTGGTTTCAGAGCACTAGGGGCCATAGCGTCTTCTGTGGACCCGCCTAACCGAGAGAATTTCTTATAGATTTTTGCCTAACTCGTTGTTGCCGCTCAGACGTTGTTACTCTATAATCGAGCCCAATTAGGCTCCCCTCCGCCGGGGCAAAGGTCTTAAACTTGAAAACAAACGAGGGTAGGGGTAGGGCTTATGCGCTAGCTATTGGCTTAACTGCCATTGTGTTTTTGTTGCGGCTTTCTTTGGACATCCTTCCGGGCGCGAAGGTAATTTTTCTTCCCTATTTCTTTGTCATTATCGGTGCGGCCGCGTTGGGCGGGTTGGGGCCTGGCCTCGTAGCTACGTTGCTGGCCATGCTCGCGGGGGGATACTTCTTACTCGACTCGCTATCTGCGGCCCCCGACTATTCCCAGTTGATTCTGTTCGGGCTCGTCGGCTTCCTGATGTCAGTTGTTGGCGAGAGCTTTCATAAGGCAAAGAGAAAACTGCATAAGCAAAGCCAAGACCTGGATGTGATTAAGGAGAGGTTGGAATCCACTGAGTCGGCTCGCACCGTGGCGCTTGAGGCCGGACGAATGGGTACGTGGGAGTGGTCCATGTCGACAAACTCAGTCTCTTGGTCTCCCACGATGGGGCAGATCTACGAATTGGACGAAGATTCGTTCCCGACCTCTGTTGAAGGGTATTTAAGCTTTGTTCACCCGGACGATCGCGAGCGAGTGCAAGCCAATTTAGAGAAAACCGTAAGCGCCGCCTTGCCAACGTTCGAGGGGCGGTATCGAATTGTGCTGCGAAATGAAGAGGTTAGATGGATCGCGTCTCGAGGGCACTCAATCATCTCCGAAGGAGTTGTATCGGGTCTACGCGGGGTCTGCTGGGATGTCACAGAAGACGCCAAAGCCGACATTAGCCAGGCCCGTTTGGCCACTATCGTCTCCTCATCCGACGATGGCATTGTCTCGAAAGACTTAAATGGAAAGATCCTCACCTGGAACGGAGGAGCGGAGCAAATTTTCGGCTACACGGCGGAAGAGACCATCGGACAATCCATCCAGCTTTTGCTGCCTGAAGATCGCCTATCTGAAGAGTCTGAAATCCTGGCAAAGCTCCGCGCAGGCAAGTCGATCAAGAATCTAGAAACCGTTCGGAAGCGCAAAGACGGACGCCTCATCGATGTTACTGTCACGATATCGCCGATATTTGATGCAGAGGGAAGAATCGTTGCTGTTTCCAAGTTTGTTCGAGACATCAC
>JACMJO010000372.1 GCA_014380605.1 Fimbriimonadaceae bacterium
AAGGCATCATGCCTCGAGACTTGGTGATGGTGAAGCCTCAGAGAACGGCTAATCATGGCGATTTGGTTGCGGTTTTGCTTGGAGAAGAGGCGACCGTCAAAAGGATCAACTTTGCCAAGGACGGCGTCAAACTGATGCCGAGCAACCCGAACTATGCGCCGATCCCAGTCGAGCAAGAGGACGCGACGATCATTGGAAAGATTGTTGGCTTGTTGAGAGACTATGAAGGGATGGCTTTTTAGCAGCGACGGTAGTCGGTAATCCCAGGCACTAACCGTCCTGGGGTTACCGCTTAAGCCTGTGCCTAAAGCGAGCTCTTCACAACCCACTCCGTTCCAGTTGGACTGTCCCTGAGTTCAATTCCCAATTCTTCGAGTTCCTTGCGAATCGCGTCAGCCCTTGCAAAGTCCTTTGACGCCTTTGCCTCTGCCCGCTCGACGATTTTTGCCTCGATGAGGCTTGCATCGACGTTTGGAGCGGAGGCTTGAATGGCCGTAAACCCGTCGTCGTATTCCGAGTAAACGATCCCGAGGAGGCTATTGACCCCATCGAGGAACCGCTTAGCACTGTCTCCGGTGGCCCGGGTGATCGAATCGCCTTCTTTGATGATGGTCCTAGCACCCTCAAGGGCTTTTGCCAGGGCAACCGGCGTGTTCAGATCGTTGCAAAGCGCCTCGAGAGTTTGATTGTATAGGTCGTCCAGCATGGGACCGAGCGTGTCGGGCCCATCTCCCGATGAACTCTTGGCTATCTGATCCGCTTTGCGATAACGCTCGATATTTGCTTGGGCATCGCGAACTCCTTGATCGGTAAAGTTCAGCGGCTTGCCATAAATCCCCGCGATCAGGCCATATCGGACCGCTAAAGGGTCGGCTCCTTTGGCAATCAAGTCTCGGACAGTGTAAAAGTTGCCTGCGCTCTTCGACATCTTCTCACCGTTCACTTGGAGGAACCTGGTGTGAACCCAATGTCCACTGAAAGGCTGGCCAGTCAACGACTCTGATTGTGCTATTTCGCACTCATGGTGAGGAAACATGTTGTCTTCTCCGCCGCTATGCAAGTCGATTGAGTCGCCCAGATACTCGCGGGCCATGACGGTGCACTCGATATGCCAGCCCGGAAATCCCCAGCCGAAGGGCGAATACCACTGCATCAAGTGCTTGTCATCCTTCTTCCAAAGGGCAAAGTCTGCAGGCGCACGTTTGTTGTCGTCCTGCACCACGTCCCGCACGGCTTGGCGCAGATTGTCTTGAGTATTGCCGCTGAGCTTGCCGTACTCCGGAAAACTCTCGACGCTGTAGTACACGCCGGTTGGAGTTTCGTAGGCGTTGCCCTTTTCGATCAGGGTTTCGGCGGCCAGTATCTGTTGCCTGACATGCTGGGTAGCTTTTGGTCTGACGTCAGGAGGAAGTAGGTTGAGAGCCCGCCAGTCGTTCTCAAAAGCGTTTGTGTAGTGCTCCGCAAGCTCCCATACATTGTGGAAATGCTCCCCTTCCTTGCTTTTGAGCGCCTTTTCCAGCTTGTCTTCGCCTTGGCCATCGGCAAGATCGTCGTCGGTCATGTGGCCAACGTCGGTGATGTTGTTGACAAAGGTGACCTTCCAACCGATAGCCTTGGCGACGCGCACGATCAGGTCCGCTGTGAGAAAGCTCCGAAAGTTGCCGATGTGGGCATAGGAGTAGACAGTCGGTCCGCAGGCATAGAACTTCAGGTGGCCAGGCTCCTTGGTTTGGAGCTCCTTCACCTGCTTGGTCATCGTGTCGTATAGCCTGAAAGTCTTCTCGCCCATCGGAGCGAATAGGATACCGGGCGTTCGTTTGTTGAATGGTCAGATAGTCGTACGGTCGGATAGTCGGAAAGCCAGTCGACGTGTTTTCAACTGCCCGACGATCAGACCATCGGACCATCCGACTATCGCGGCTTAAACGTGAATTTGAAATTCTGTGAGCTAGCGATCGCCTGGCCTTCCCTAGCAGCCGGATCCCAGCGCCACTGCTTGAGAGCGTCCAGGACAAGGTTATCGACCTCGCCACTGCCTGAACTGCGAACGATCTTCTCGGAGTGGGTCCCGTCAGCCGCGATCTCTACAGTTACGTCCACTGAGTTCGTGACCCCGGACAAGATCATCGCAATCGGCACGGTCGGCTCGACAGTGAATGCAGGGAGGGCCACTCGATTAGGGCCACGCGACCTCTTTTGGCCATCGTTTCCAGCGATACTCTGTCGGGAGGGGTTGGACGGCGGGTTTGAATTGCCAGTCGGCCCCTGAGTCATGGGCGGCATGAACTCGGTGGGAGGTTCATTCTGAGAAACCGGGTCTTGGCGGGGTGGTGTCTGGTTTTGCGGCGTTTGGTTCTGTGGAACTTGACCATCCGGCGGATTGGTCCTTGGCTGTTCCTTGGGAATCGGGATATTTCTGGGCACCCCCGCATCGAGCCCGTACTTTTCGCCGAAACTAGGGTTGGACGGGGCGGCGGGGGAGTTGAAGCTGGAGTTGCCTTTGCCGGAAGGTAAAGCCGATCCATCCATAGCCACTCGAGTGATTTCCACCGGGGGTGCGAGAGGCTTCTTGGGCGAACCGTCAGAGCCTGCCTCAGCCATCACGGCGATCAGGATATGCAAGCCCACAGAAACGCCAAGGGCAATGCCTAACCGAGACATTTGCTCCGAATCCATCTCAGACCACCGCCTTTTCGCGAATCGCTCCGCTTGCCACCATCGCATTGATCAAAGTCGTTGCCGCCTGTTCGGTTTCCGACACCACCGTTCGCTGTCTCGAACCGAAGTAGTTGTAGGCGATGAAGCAGATCACGGCTATGGTGAGCCCGGTTGCGGTTGCATAAAGGGCTTCTCCGACGCCTGACAAAATGCGGTCGTTTGCGTTTTGGTCCCTCGACGCCGATATCGCTTGGAACGTGCCGATCATGCCGAATAAGGTTCCAAGCAAGCCAAGCAGTGGGGAGATGGTCGTGGTGGTGTCCAAGATGGGCAAAAACTTTTCGAGCCTGTGGAAGTATTTCTCGCCAACTTCCTGTACTTTGCGCTCGGCATGTGAAACCCCGTGCTCGCGATTCCGCAGAATGGCGGCGAGACATGCGGCAACAGGACCGGGTTTGGAATCGCAAGTGCGAATCGCATCTTCAACCGCTCCTTCGTCGACCAATCGAACGACTCGCTTGGTTAGACCGGGCGCTAAGTCTCCATCCTGCCTAAAGACCATCCAGCGCTCAATAATGATCGCGATGGAGGCTATCGACATGAGTAGCAGCGGGATCATGACGATCCCGCCAGCCTGCACAAAGTTAAGCACGTTTGACATGCGCTGATCCTTAGACGCGTTCCATTAGCGATTTGCTCGGCAATAATGGATTCTGCATGGCGAAGCGGACTTCTGGAGCGGTTGCGGTGGATCTTGGAGCATCCTCAGCTCGGTTTGCCGCAGGCTGGCTGGAAGATGGGCAGATTCGGTTTGAGATCATCGAGCAGAAGCCTCATCAACCCACCGAAACGAAGGGACGCTTAGAGTGGGATCTTAAATCCCTCACCGCATTGACCGCCTCCGGGGCCGATTATGCCGCATCTGCCTTCCAATCCTCGACCCTCGGGATCGACGCCTGGGGAGTCGATCATGGTTTTGTCGATATCGACGGGAAGTTGATTGGCAACCCGGTTTGCTATCGAGACTTGTCCCATGAGAAGGCATTTCGGGAAATAGGGACACACCGACGGGAGCTCTACAGCCTCACCGGCATCCAGCATCAGCCGTTCAATACGATTTGTCAGCTATATGCTCGGCACTCGGAAGACTTGACTCTGCCTTCTCGTGCCCGATTCCTCATCCTGCCCGACCTTCTGGGCTACATGATGACGGGTGAAATGAACTACGAGTTGACCGAGGCTTCGACCACCCAACTTATGGGGCTAGATTGTCGATGGTCGGAACGTGCATTCCAGATTGCCCATTGGCCCATGCCGAAGCATCAGCCTTCCAAGCCTGGTGGGTTGGGTGGGACCGTCGTACCAGGAGTCCGTCTTGCCCACGTAGGCAGCCACGACACAGCTTCGGCTTTGGTGGGATTCGGCGGACAATCCGAAGAATGTATGTATGTCAACGTGGGCACATGGTCGTTGGCGATGTTCATACGGACTGAGCCGATCGCGACGCCGGAGGCGGAGGAGGCTAACTTCACCAATGAGCGGATGGTGGACGGGCGGGTTCGGTTCCTCAAGAACATTCCGGGATTTTATGTTTTGAATAGACTCCACGAGGAATTGGGAGTCGATAAGTCAGTGCCGGATTGGCTTCGTGGGGCGGTCAATACGGGAGAAACGATCAACCTTCTTGCGCCTGAATTTTTCAACCCGGAGTCGATGGTCGAGGCCTGTGCGGCGAAGTTGAAAAGTCGCCCCAAAACCCACGGCGAGTGGGCTGGCTTAGGACTCAACTCCCTCGCGAGGGCCGTGGCCGACCAGCCCGCAGAGGCCGCACGAGTGGGCGTAAAAAAGGCAAAGGGGATCCGAATCGGCGGAGGAGGGTCGCAGAGCGCAGCCTTGTGCCAAGCCATCGCCAACTTTTCTGGCCTTCCCGTGATTGCAGGTCCCGTTGAGGCGACCGTGCTTGGAAACCTTGCTCTCCAGTTCTTAGCTGCCGGGCATTTTTCTTCCGCCGAAGAAATGGCACAGGCGGTTGAGAGAAGTGCTGGAGTGGTGGAGTACCAGCCCGCATGAAAATTCAGCTGATGCTCACCTGCTTGTGCGACGCCTTTTTTGGTGAGGTCGGAATCGCTTCGGTCAAGGTCCTGGAAGCGGCAGGGTGCGCAGTTGTTTTTCCTGAAGCGCAGACCTGTTGCGGCCA
>JACMJO010000373.1 GCA_014380605.1 Fimbriimonadaceae bacterium
GGTCTTGAAAAAGAATTTGCCGCCGTATTCGATAAACAGGGAGACGCCGATTGCCGTGATCAGCACCGCTATTTTCGGTGCACTCCTGAGGGGACGATACGCCAGCCTTTCAACCGCCAGCCCCAAGAGGGCGCAGCCAACCATTGCGATGACTAGCATCATGAACAACAGCAGGTATGGGTTCGTCGACTTCCGATCGAACCACTGCATGGAAGTGTAATAAGCCAGATAGGCTCCCACCATGTACACGTCGCCGTGGGCAAAGTTAATGAATCGCAGGACACCATAGACCATCGTGTATCCGAGAGCGATGAGCGCGTAAACAGCGCCAAGCTGGACCCCGATGACGAGTTGTTGAGGTAAGAGTTCCCAGTTCAAATTAAGACTTAGCCTTTGATTGGAGAAATAAGAATCGACGCGGATAGCTTGATGATCCGCGTCGAAAGTGAGTTCAGTTTAGCCTTTGAACACAAAGAATGGAACCTGCTTTACAGGGACGAAGCCATCTTTGTTGACTTTGAGAACGAGCGCAGGCTTCTGTGCGTTGCCGTCTGCGCCGATAGTGATGCTACCAGAAACGCCTTTGAAGTCCTTGATGCCCTGAATAGCGCTGATGAGCGACTTGCTGTCAAGCGCCGTGGACTTCTTTAGTGCCTCGAAGCAGACGTTCGCCGCATCGTAGGTTAAAGCTGCCATCGCGGTTCCTGCATCTGCCCCGAACTTCTTCTTGTAGTTGGCAACGAAACTTGCGACCTCAGGTCTTGACTCCGAGATGTGGTAGTGGTTCGCGAAGAAACCGCCCACGATTCCGTCTCCGCCAGAGTCGAGCAGGTCCTTGCTGTCCCACCCGTCTCCGCCGAGCATGGGAACGTTCAACCCAAGGGATTGTCGTTGTCGGGCGATTGGTCCAACTTCGGTGAAGTAGCCTGAGCAGAACAAGCCGTCTGGATTCTTGGCCTTGATATTCGTGAGCTGAGCCTTGAAGTCGATGTTGCCTGATTCATACTTTTCTTCCGCAACGATCTCTCCGCCAAGTCCCTTGAATGACGCAGCAAACACTTCGGAAAGGCCAGTCGAATAGGGGAGCTTGCGGTCTGTTAAGATGGCAACCTTGCGAAGTCCCAGGTCTTCGTAAGCGTACTTGGCCATCGCTGCACCTTGGAAGTCGTCCGTGTAGCAAACTCGAAAGCTCGCTCCGCCTTGCTGGGTTACGTCAACCCGGGTAGCGCCGATGGCAATGATGGGCACGGCGTTTGCCTGGCAAACTTGGGCGGCGGGCAAGGTGATTCCACTTGCCACTTCGCCCAGAACGCAAAGGACTTTGTCTTCGCTGACGAGCTTCTCAGTGGCAGACTTCCCGCCCTCGGGCTTGGAGCCAGTGTCCTCGATGATCAACTCAATCTTCTTGCCTTGGATGCCGCCCGCCGCATTGATCTCTTCGACGGCCAGCTCAGCGCCGTTCTTCGAGTCCACCCCCCACGGTTGTTGCTCACCGTTCAAGCTGGCGATCAATCCAATCTTGATGGTGTCGCCATCGGCCGTGTTGCCTGGAGCAGTTGGCATCTCGCGACCTTTCAAAGCAGGTGTGCTGCCGTCGCCGGAGGTGCCGGTACTCCCACCAGTCGTGCCGGTTGTGGACCCACTTCCGGTGCAACCGCAACCGATCAACGTGATCAGGGAAGCGGCCAAAGCGCTCATTAAAAGGGATTTCTTCATTAATTCTCTCACCGGATCTGATTTGCAGATCGCCTGGACGCAACAGACTTGCCTCCATAGTGGTGAGAGTATACAGAAATACGATTGCGAACGCTACGGACTGTAGCGGCCTCAGTCGCTATATAGGGTCAGGGCTGGTCCAGAGCTGTCAAAAAACATGAGCGTTCTGATTGAGCCATTGGCCGGGGTCAAGGAGATTAGGTTTCCAAGCTGGTTCGTCGTGCCGGTAGAGGTTATGACGATATCCTTTTGGATACCGGCAGTTAGCTCAACGTAGGCAGTCGCTTTCTGAAACACCACGTTTGCAAGCACCGGTGTTTCTAAGCTCAAGTCAGCCCCGGGGTTTACAACATACACATCTACTCCGCCCACGAGTCGATCGACGTGGACGAGGCGAAGCTTGAACTTGCCCGCGGCAGGAGTCGTGGCGTTGTCGGCAATCGCCAGGATTCCAATTGTGCTGTTTCCGGTCTGATGAGGCAGGATCGTGAATTTCTCTCCCGGGGCCGCGTCTAAATTGCCGGAAGCCAGGGTCTGGGTCTCACCAAACTCCCTTACACCGAGCGTGAGCTGGGTAGCGGTTTGATTGCTGTAGCCCGCGCCTTCGCCGTTCGTAAGGTCGGAAGCGATCAGATTGAAGTCGGTAAAGACATCGATTCGCGTGGGATTCGAAACCGCGCTGATCGCCCGAAGCTGGGCCACGCCGCGCGAGGTCACGGAACCACCACAGCCAGCGAAGACAAGGATCAGGGCGAGTCCAGAAATCAGGTGTTTAGCTCTCATGTGCGGTTCTAAGTGTATCTCAGCCCTTAGACGCCATATTGGCCAGAAATCGTGCGGCAGATGGGACCGGATGAACGTCACAATAAGATGCCGATCCACGGCAAACCCATGTCCCGACCGTTTTGCCATCTCCATAACCACACCGAGTACTCGCTTCTAGACGGGGCCAATCGCATACCCCAGATGGTCGCTTCGGCCAAGGAGATGGGCATGGAAGCCCTCGCCATCTCTGACCACGGCGTCATGTTTGGCGTTATGGAGTTCTACTTCGAGTGCAAGAAGAAGGGAATCAAGCCGATCCTCGGGGTGGAGGCTTACGTGGCTCCGGGTGGATACGCGAAGAAAGGGAAGGGAGAAGAAAAGGACAGCTATCACCTCTTGTTGCACGCCCGGGACCTTGAAGGATATAGGAATCTCTGCAAGCTTTCTTCAATCGCCGCACTCCAGGGCTACTACTATCGTCCGAGAATCGATCACGACCTCCTAAAGGAGCATTCCAAGGGCCTGATTGGCACCAGCGCCTGCTTAGGTTCGGAGGTCTGCCAGGAGCTTCTCAGAGGGAACTACGATAAAGCGCAATACACCGCGGGGATGTATTCGGAAATTTTTGGCGAAGGCAACTACTTCATCGAACTTCAGGATCACCAGCTTCCCGAACAAGCGCAGATTCGCGATAGTCTGATCAAGATCGCTCGCGACTTGAAGCTTCCGCTCATCGCGACTAACGACGCCCACTACCTGTGCAAATCCGACGCCCAGCCCCATGACGTTCTTCTTTGCATCCAGATGGGCGAACTTGTGGCGAATACAAATCGGATGAAGTTTCAGACCGACGAGTTTTACTTGAAGTCGCCGCAAGAGATGGAAGCTTTGTTCTCTGACGTCCCCGAAGCCATCGAGAACACGATGATGGTCGCTGAGATGTGCAATGTCGAACTCGACAAGCAACAGGCGCCCATGCCTCAGCCGGACGTCCCAGACGGCAAAGACAACTTCGAATACCTTCGGGAGCAAGCGCTTGAGGGGCTGAAGGCAAGAGTAAAGGACCCTGAGGTTTGCCTTGAGCGCCTCAATTACGAACTGGACGTCATCCAGAAAACAGGTTTTGGCGACTATTTCTTGCTTGTCAAGGAGTTCGCACAAGCGACCCGGGATCGAGGAATCTACTACGGCGTCCGGGGATCGGCGGCAGGATCGCTGGTTTCTTACTGCGTTGGGATCACCGACGTAGATCCAGTTGAGTACGACCTAACGTTTGAGAGATTCTTGAATCCTGAGCGCATCTCCATGCCGGACATCGACATGGACTTCGAGGATGCTCGGCGCGATGAGGTTATTCAGTACGTGAACGAGCGATTCGGGTCCGACCACGTGGCCCAAATTATCACTTTCGGAACTCTCGGAGCAAAGGCGGCGATAAAAGACGCCGGTCGGGTGCTTGGCTACACGCCTCAAGAAACTGATCGACTGTGTAAAGTCATTCCAACTTTGCCCGGTTGGTCGATCGATCGGGCGATTAGCGAAGTAGCGGAGTTTCGCGACATGGTGAATTCAGACCCACGAATGAAGAGTCTGATCGAAACCGCCAAGTCGGTAGAAGGAATCTCCCGACATGCCGGGGTGCATGCCGCAGGCGTCGTTATCTCCCGTGATCCGCTGGTCGACTATGTTCCTCTATTCCGAGGCAATGACGGCCAGCCGGTTACCGCCTATGAGATGGGCATCTTGGAGAAGATTGGCCTCCTCAAGATGGACTTCTTGGGTCTGTCTAACCTAACGGTGCTCGCACGGGCTGTTGAGAACATAAAGCGGACAAGAGATATCGACCTCGACATCCTCAAATTCCCTGACAACGACGACGCAACCTTCGAGATGCTTGCTCGGGGGGAAACGATCGGAGTCTTCCAGCTAGAAGGCGGGGGCATGACCCGGTATGTGACCCAACTCAAACCCAACAGCGTTCGCGAATTGGCGGCGATGGTCGCCCTTTATCGCCCTGGTCCAATGGAGCACATTCCGAGGTTTATCGACACGAAATTCGGTCGAGTTCAGCCCTCGTACCTGGTTGAGGCCATGCAACCGATCCTGGAAGAAACCTACGGAATCATTGTTTACCAAGACCAGGTCTTGAAGCTGGTCCAGGCTATCGCCGGGTTCACCCTGGGCAAGGCCGACGTTCTTCGCCGCGCCATGGGAAAGAAGGACGCCCAGGCCATGGCGGAGATGAAGACCGAGTTCATGGCGGGAATCGCCGACCACGGAGTCTCCCCCGCAAACGGGGAGAAGATTTGGGAGATGCTTCTGCCTTTTGCCGGGTATGCGTTTAACAAGGCCCATGCGGTCTGCTACGCCATCCTTGCCTACCAAACCGCATACTTGAAGGCTAATTACCCAGTCGAGTACATGGCGGCCCTCCTGGCTGTCTATCGATCCAAAGAGGATCGAGTGATCGCCTTCATCGAAGAGTGCCGCCGGAAGAAGATTAAGGTGCTTCCACCCGACGTGAACGCTCCTAGCGTGGATTTCCAAATCGAGCATGGGACTTCTATTAGATTCGGCCTTGTCGCGATCAAGGGCGTTGGCGAGAGCATCGTTGAGGCAATCATCAAAGAGCGAGAGTCGGCCGGTTCCTTCCGACATCTATTCGAGTTTACAGACCGCGTTAAGACCGCGGGCCTGAATAAGACCGCCCTTGAAGCGCTCATCAAAGCCGGAGCGTTGGATGGAATCGATCCTAACCGGCGCAAACTGCTGAACGTCGCCGAGGCCGCTTTGATGTTTGCCGACAGCGCCAATAAGAACCGCCTTGCCGGGCAAGACTCCTTGTTCGGCGGAGGAAAGGAATCCGAGTCGTCCGCCATTAGCTTTCCGGTGCTTCCCGATTCGGAAGATAACACCCGGTCAGAGCGGCTGGCGA
>JACMJO010000374.1 GCA_014380605.1 Fimbriimonadaceae bacterium
AAGTTGTTCCCGTTGGGGCGACCATGGGGGCTCCGTACGTACCTCTTTCCCAATCCAATTACGGGAGACCGTTCCGACTCGTTTACTCCGGCAATTTGGGCCGCTATCACGACTTTGAATCACTGCTGGACTGTGCCAAGAAACTCTCGCCAGAAGGTTTTGAGTTTACGATCGTTGGAAATGGAGCCAAGCGTAGCTACATCCTTAACCGCATAAGCGATGAAGCCATCGACAACGTTAAGGTTCACGAGTTTCTGCCCGAGTCGGACTATGCTGCTCTTTTAGCATCCTCCGATGCTTGTTTCGTCACGATGGAAGCAGGCATTGAAGGCACATGCGTGCCCAGCAAGTTCTATTCGATCATGGGGGCAGGGCGAGCGACTCTTGCCGCCGCAAGCTCAGGCTCTGAGGTCGCTTACTCCATTGAGGAGCATGATTGCGGATTGGTCGTGAATCCGGGAGACCCTTACTTGCTCGAGCAAGCCCTCCGAGAGCTAAAATCGAACCCTGCTCGAACGGCAGAGATGGGAGAAAACGGACGACTCGCCTACATGGATTTTTACGGTTCTGCGGAGACGGCAAGGTCAGTTTTTGGCATTCTTATGAGTTTGGCGCCGAAATCGAAAGCAAGCCTTCAGGATGTGTTTACGAAGCCAGACAGACAGATCGAGCGAAGTGAACTCGAAGAGCGTGGCCGGCTCTTGCCCACCGAATAGACGCGGAGCCTAATCGCTCGCTGAACAATCCGAAACGCCGGAACGTCAGAATCTCGTCTGACGTTAAGCTGAATTGAGTCTGTTTGGTTCAAAAGGTAAACTCAGTTCCGTCGCCTTTGGCTCGATTTTTGCTCTGTTAGCTTTCCTGAACAGCATCCCCCTATGGAAGTTACTCCCCGCCCGATATCGCTTCGAGACTTTTCTGGCCTAATCCGCCGCCAAAAGGGCTGGGTTATCGCGATCACTCTTGGCAGCATTGCCTTGGCGTTTGCTCTGGTCAGGTTCACAACTCCCGTCTTCCAGACTAGTATTACGATCTTGGTTGAGGCCGGCACCCAGTCGCGAAGCGGTAACGACCCCGTTGAGTTTATGTCGCTGTCGACGCCAACGATGCCGATTCCAACTCAAATGCAAGTTTTGCAAAGCCCGGAACTGATACAGAAGGCGTATGATCAGCTCCAGATCGACGCGACCCAGCTTGGCAAAAGAGCGCCAAAAATCAAGGTTGAGTCAGTGAACGACACGAACGTACTTCGCGTGTCTGTAGATTCGACCGATCCAGCCCTTGCCAAGCAATTGGCCGACGAAATTCCCGACCGATTTGGCCAATACGTAAAGGACGACCGTCAAGAAGAAATTCAAAAATCGATACAATTCCTCATCGACAAAATCGCCGAGCAGCAAAAAATTCTCGACGAAAATGACCTCGCCCTATCGACCTATCGGAAAAAGAGAAACCTGCTCCCTGTAGTCGGCGAGATTGCCAACAAGAGCCAGAGGGTGAGTGATGCTGAATTCAAGGTTGAAAACGCCAAAACGGCCGTAGCCGTTGCGCAGAAACAAATCGACGCGTTACTGCTGGAAAAGGCCAAAGAGAAGCCCACCACGAGCACCGGCGCCAAACAAGAAAACACGATGGCGGCCGAGGGTCTGAAATCCCAGATTGCGTCGATGGAAGGGGAGCGAAGCGCCCTCCTTACCCGAGTCTATGAGGATCACGAAGACGTCGTCATGTTGGACAGAAAGCTTGCGGCCAAGCGAAAGGAACTCAGGGACCTGCCAACGACGCTTAGTGTCGGAAGCAGTGCAACGAATCCGGACATCAACCAGTACGACATGCAGATCGCAGGCGCTCGGGTTCAGAAAGCCGCCGCGATGAAGGAGCAACAAGAGGCCCAGGCCTGGCTTGACAAATCCAAGCGAGAACTTAGGACATATCAAGATGTAGAGCCTGAGGAAAAGAAGCTGATCGACGCTTCGGCCGGTAAGCAGGAAAACATCGAGCAACTCAACACCATGCTTCGGAGCTTCCAGATCCGCCGGGAATCGGCAAGAGAGCTTGTCAGAAAGCTCTCGAATCCAACCGAACCCGAGATCGTCAAGCCGAAGGAGGCACAGTACCTGGCAATTGCGCTCCTCATGGGGCTGTTTGTAGCGGTCGGCTTTGCGATGCTGAAGGATTCGATCGACGACCGAGTTACCACGGCCGATGAAATCTACGGCTTAACCGGTCTGCCATCGCTCGGCGACATTCCTGCCCTGCCGCGAAGACCAGGCGCATTAACCCTCGCCGGTCCCAATGACCGCCTCCTGGAGCGATATCGCATCCTTAAGTTCAACCTGCTTTTCTCAACCCTTGAAAATCCTGCTCGATCCATCATGATTACTAGCAGCGGACCCAACGAAGGGAAGACCGAGTTCGCTTGCAACCTAGCGGTGGCTGCATGCGGCGAAGGGCGAAGAGTCATCCTAGTGGATGCCAATTTGCGCTACCCAAGCATCCACCGGAAAATGAATGTCGATGGCAAACCTGGACTCACCGATGTCATCGCCGGCGACGCCTTGCTCTCCGATTCCCTCCACAGCACTGCGGTACCTGGCTTGAGCGTGCTCACCTGCGGTACTGAGATTTCAAATCCTGCTGAGGTTCTCTCTTCCAGTGGTATGCACAAGCTCAAGGCCCAGCTAGATAAGGAAGCGGATTTGGTCATATTCGATTCCGCTTGTTGCCTGGGCGTGGCCGATGCCCTGGTGCTGTCCCGAGTCGCCGATAGCGTCGTCTATGTCGCGAAGTCTGGAACAACCAAACGATCGTCCATCCGCCAAGGCCTAAGCGCCCTTCAACAAGCCAACGCAAGGGTGCTTGGCGTGGCGATGAACGGGGCCGCGTAGGTTGCCTCCAAATCAATGAGCGAGCAAGCCGTTCCCCATCTCATCATCCGGAAGAAGAGCGGATGGCAAGCGTTGCCTTTTCGGGAACTCTGGGAATTCCGAGATCTCCTCAATACCCTGGCTCTGCGAGACGTCAAGCTTCGATACCGGCAAACCGCCATCGGTGTTATCTGGGTTGTCCTTCAACCTCTTATCGGTGCTGGCCTATTCAGTTTCATCTTTGGCTCCGTCGCCAAGCTTTCAACCGGTAGTGACAAGGTTCCGTACTTTGCTTTTAGCTTCGCTGGACTCATGTGCTGGAATGTCTTTGCCCAAATCTTACAGAAGGCCAGCGACTCGATGGTGGGCAATGCCCACTTGGTTAGCAAAATTTACTTCCCTCGAATGATCCTGCCTTTGGCGACGGTGCATGGAGTCCTCTTGGATTTTTGCGTTTCCGGCATTCTTATGGCGGTTTTGTTGATCCTTTACCAAATCCCAATTCACGTTGGCGCGCTGTTTCTACCTGTAGCCCTGGCCATGGCGGTGATGATGGCGCTGGGAATTGGCCTTTGGGCGGCCTCGCTTAACGTCACCTTCCGTGATGTCAAATACGTTGTTCCCGTGTTCGTCAACTTCCTGATGTGGGCAACCCCGGTCGCCTATGCCGTCTCCAGCCTTCCCATCACAGCCCAAAGAGTTATCACCTTCAATCCGATGGCGGGCGTGGTGGAGTCTTTTCGGTGGGCCATCCTCGGAACCCCAATCGCTAACTGGAATTCCGTTGCCTACAGCGCATTGGCAAGCATATTGCTCTTTGTTTTGGGTGCGATGATGTTTCAGCGCGCGGAAAGGAAGTTTGCAGATGTTATCTAGGATGAAACGGCCATGAGCGACATCGCCCTAAGCGTCCGTGGCCTTACCAAGGAATATCGCATCCTCCACAATGCGGAAAAGCACAACCGAATCACGGACGCGGTAGCGCACTCCGTTAAGAGTCTTATCCGGAAGAGCGAGGTTGAGACGTTCAAAGCGCTTGACGATGTATCCTTCGATGTCAAAAAGGGCGAAGTTCTCGGCATCATTGGTCGAAATGGAGCTGGCAAGTCCACTCTCCTCAAAATACTTTCTCGCATTACTGAACCCACCTCGGGCGAGGTCCACCTGTTCGGACGAGTGGGTTCCCTGCTTGAGGTAGGTACTGGATTTCACCCAGAACTCACCGGACGGGAGAACATATTCCTCAACGGCGCGATCCTAGGTATGCGCAAGGGAGAGATCGAACGCCAGTTTGACGCGATCGTTGATTTTGCGGAGGTCGAAAAGTTCCTTGACACCCCCGTCAAACGCTATAGCTCCGGCATGTATGTCCGCTTGGCGTTTGCAGTAGCCGCCCACTTGAATCCCGAAATTCTGGTCGTCGACGAGGTGCTGGCAGTAGGCGATGCGCAATTTCAGAAGAAGTGTCTTGGAAAGATGCAAGATGTGAGTCGAAACGAGGGCCGCACCGTTCTCTTTGTCAGCCACAACATGGCGGCGGTGACCGCGCTTTGTTGCTCGTGCCTCTTGCTTCGTTCCGGCAGGTCTGTTGGCCATGGAGAGAGCCAGGAGGTGATCCGATCTTACATGGACAACGGGAACGCCGGAATTGGTGGTGTTTTCGAACCCATCATGTCCAGTAAGAATAAAGAGCTAGGTTTTGTCAAGGCATTTGCCTGTGGTGGAGAGGGCATTCCTGCATCATCATTTGATGTCCGACACCCCATTGAGCTTGTTCTCCATTACAAGGTGTTTGAGAAGATCACAGGGTTAGAACTTTCGGCTCGAGTTGAGAGACTTGATGGCACGGCAGTGTTCACATCCATGCTGTCTCAAGGTTCGCCCCGCGACTCTCAGGTCAGGGACCCTGGCTTGTACGCAAGTAAGTTGACTATTCCAGGCTTGTTTTTGATGCCAGATGAATACACCGTCACAATTGCCGCTCACGTCCCAGCCAGACAATTCAAAGTGCTCGATGTTCACGAGCAAGCGTTCCAGTTTAAGGTTGAGGAAACCGGTACGGTTTTTTCTCGTTATGGGAACGGCCGAAGCATAGGGGCCGTCATGCTTTCCGCGGAGTGGGACACGCTAACTATTACTGACAAGGCATTGACTTGGAAAGCATCATAGATAGGAACCGCACCGCTTTAGTTGCTGGCTACCACCTCGACACCTGGATGATTTGGTCTGCTCGGACCCTTTCGTCTGAAGGAATTGAAGTCATCCTTGCCACGACACTTCAGCCCACTAGCAATGGCGACCACAACGACAACCTCAAATACATCCTTGCCGCCAGCCAGCCCTACCGCATCATTGACATTCATCGCTATCGGCCACAAGGGATAAGCACATTCATCGTTAGTTGCGTTGGACCTATTCCGAAGTGGTTTAGAAAGTGGACCCAAATTGCGGCAAATCGCTCAGGCGTCAGTGTCGCTATCCTAAGAGGTTTGCCAAACGGTCGAAAGTGGTGGCTGAGGCAGTTGGCAAAAGAGAGTTGGTCACCGTTTTTACGTCTTTTCGATGCAGGACTTTCAGAGGACTTGGAACTGTCGTGGCTACCCCTTAGGCTTGGACGCAAGTGGAGTATGAGTGGAATACCACCCCATACAAAGTATCTAACGACGGATTCAACTGGGTATGGACTGTTCTCACCCCCCCCCGATCTGTCAACGATTCACTCTCTTTTGGCTTTCCAAGGAGCTTCGAAGGGGCCACCTATAAGGACCCGTATTCTGGTCGCTGTCAAATCATGGGCCATATCACAAGGGTTGAACTTGATTGCCCGAGCCGCTGATGCTGAAGGGTCAAATTCGGTTGTCTGGTACGAATCAGATGAAATGCCCTCCCGCTCGGATGATGAGTACATTAAATGCACGGACGCGTCGGCATTCAGCCTGTGTCCACCTGGCTATGTTGGGTTCACTCATCGAGTGGTCGAATCGGCCTTAAGAGGATCGATTCCGATACTCCCAGCGTCAGAAGCAGATAGGTATGGTTTTGGCCTCGTGGATGGCATAAACTGCCTTTTGGTACGCGATGACGATGGAAGTCCGGAGCATGCCTGGACCCGTTCAGTTGACCGCGCTCGAGCAATGCCGCTGGGCGAGGTCTTCCAAATGAGGTCCCAGGTTTTGACTTCGGCAAGGAATTGGTGGGGGGACGGCTCCTTCAAAGCCCTAATGAAGCAGATCGGTGCTAACTAACTGATGAGTGAAGATTTCTTTGATCGCTGGGCTGTCGTCTCTTACCACGACGACACCGGCCTCGGCCGCTTAGCCTCAATGTTCTCAAAAGTTCTGGGGCTTGGGCGCCATTTGTTTGTGCAATCTGAACGTCTGGCAGATAACGAAACAGTCCCCGGTTTCCATGTGCCATTGAGCCCAGAGGCCAACGTGGATGAGCTTAAATCGGTCCTAGATGGATTGCAAGGGCTGATCTTTCTGGAAAGGCCCAATTGGCATCCCGACTTGGCGCGCGTTGCGCGGGAGGCCGGGCTTACCACGGTATGCGTCCCGATGTGGGAGTGGTTCCGGTCAGAAGCTCCACAGTGGTCTGATTTTGATTCCCTTTTCTGTTGTTCAGGGATCACCTTTGACGTCGTCTCAAAGTTGACGAAAACACCCTGTCACCAAATAACGCTTCCCTTTGAAATCGAATCGCTTCCCATTCGAAGCGTGAATGGACCTGGCCGACTATTCATCCACAATGCGGGGCTGGTCGATGAGAGCGACCGGAAGGGTACAGCAGATACAATTCGAGCCTTCTCCAGAGTCAAAAGGCCGGATATTAAACTTGTGCTCAGGATGCAGAAACCGGCGGACCTACCCAAGGGGGACGATCGCGTAGAAATACGAATTGGGAATCTGCCGAATCACGCGGACCTCTATTCCGAGGGAGACGTCGCAATCCAACCTTCGAAGATGGAAGGTCTTGGGTTTTCGGTGATGGAGCCTTTTAGCTGCGGGATTCCCGTTATCACAACCGACTACCCGCCCATGAATGAGCACGTGGGCGATCAGCGTATGCTCGTGAAACCGCGGTGGGGCAAGCGTAAAGCCTACGCGACGACCTGGGTTCCACAAGCCCATCTTCGAATACCTCAGACCAGCGATCTGGCGAGAAAAATTGAGTGGTGTGCTGAAAACGACCTATCGGAGATAAGCGCATCCAATCGAATGATTGCCGTGGAAAGATATGATCCTTCAAGAATCCGGGCTGAATGGAAACTTGCGTTGGAAGCGTTGCGCCAGTAATCTTGAAGGGACTTCGAATGGCGACGGCATAGAAATTGCCGAAGAATCACAAAACAACCACGTAGGTCACTTCCTTCTCAAACGAACATGCCACCACATCGCGCTCTCATCATCGGCGTCGCCGGCCAAGATGGATCCTATTTGGCAGAGTTCCTTCTTGCCAAAGGTTACGCGGTTTATGGCATGGTGCGGGGAGCTCCAGCAGAACGGTACGAGCGCCTTGAGCACGTAAGAGACGAGCTGGAACTCCTTCAGGGAGACCTACTTGACCAAAGCTCGCTAGAGTCCGTTCTCAAGCAGACCTCCCCGACCGAAGTCTATAACCTCGCCGCGCCTAGTTTCGTGCCTACAAGTTGGACCCAGCCCGCCCTCACCTCTGAGTTCATCGCTATCGGTGTCACTAGGCTTCTTGAGGCCATGCGCAACGTAAACCCGGGCATTCGATTTTATCAAGCTTCTAGCTCAGAGATGTTTGGCAGGGCCAAAAACGCCCCCCAAAACGAAGAAACGCCGTTCAGCCCTCGGTCGCCTTACGGTGCGGCCAAAGTCTATGCCCACCATCTAACAACCAACTATCGCGAGCGATATGACATGTTTGCCGTATCCGGCATCCTGTACAACCACGAATCCCCTCGCCGGGGACTGGAATTTGTTACTAGAAAGGTCACCGACGGCGTCGCTCAGATTAAGCTTGGAAAGAAGGACGAACTCCGTATGGGCAGCATGGACGCTTTGCGCGACTGGGGATTTGCGGGCGACTATGTCCGCGCCATGTGGCTCATGCTTCAGCAAAGGGTGCCTGACGACTATGTAATCGCCACGGGCAAGGCTCAAAGCGTTGAGGATTTGGTCGCCACTGCCTTCGAGTATGTTGGTCTGGAATGGAAACGGTACGTTGTGATCGACGAGAAGTTTGTGCGACCGTCCGAAGAATATGTCCTAGTAGGCGATCCTACAAAGGCGATGAAAGAGCTAGGTTGGACTCGAGACATTTCATTTGACCAGCTCATTCGCATGATGATCGATGCTGATATTAAGCGCCATGGAGGCTAGGATTGGGTAGCCAGACCTGCGAAGGTAGTGGCAGTCCAGGGCGCAAGGTCCCTTCTCGGCGGTCCGACTTTATCGACGCGATTAGGGGCCTCGCGGTGCTGGGTGTCATTGCCGTCCATGTCGGACAGAAGATGCCAGCCCCCTGGTTTTGGTTGAAACAACTGATGGATGCGGGCCAATACGGCGTTCAGCTGTTCTTCCTGGCCAGCGCCGTGACCCTCTACAACAGCCATGAGCATCGAAGCCAGGAACAGGGTGCAACTGCGAAGTACCTAATTCGAAGATTTTTCAGGATCGCACCTATCTACTACCTGGCGATTCTCTTCTACTATGCCTACTTTAATGCCCAGGAGCTGAAAATTGGCATCGAAGTGCCTGTCGCCAATTTCCTGTTTGTCCACAGCTTGTTCCCCACCACCATCAACGTCGCGCCCCCCGGGGGTTGGTCCATCGGTGTGGAGATGCTCTTCTATCTCATCCTTCTCTGGGTGTTCCGATGGGTGCATAACCTGAAATCTGCGGCTGCCTTGCTTGCCGCCACTATCCTTCTTGCCTTAGGCGCTCGGCTGATAACCGGCAACATCCGTGGAGAGGATCATTTGATGGGCGAATTCTTCCACTACTACCTTCCTAATCAACTGTATGTATTCGCCATCGGCATCTGCGCATATTTCATCGTGAAGGTTCCTCTTAACCGAGACGAACCGGCGAAACCGGCGCTTGGGTGGATGGCGTTTTTGATATCTTCTATCCTTTGTCTCTTTGTCCTGTCCCTGGTCCGAACGTCCTCGATCCTCTTTGAGATTCCGTTCGCTGTCTGTCTGGCCGGCCTCGTTGTGTCTTTGGCCAATTGGAGGCCGAATGTTCTCGTGAATCCGGTCACTTGCTTACTTGGCAAATTGAGCTTCAGCATCTATCTCGTACACTTTGTGATGCTGGACCTCAGCGTCGGCCTTTTCAAGAGATTTGGCGTTGCCGATGGCATATTCGGGACCCTATCCCTGTTCGCCGTGGTGACACTGCTTACCGTCGCTGTCGCGGCCGTGACCAAGCGATGGATCGAGGACCCAGGCATCGACCTTGGTCGCCGGTTCATCCGACAGATGGATTCAAAGAGAGAGGTGAATCCTGCTCTCTAGGAACAAAGTCGCCGCCTGTGTACCCGCTTACAACAACGAAGCCACAATCGCTCAAGCGGTAATGTCGCTCCGTTCCCAAACCGTCCCGGTTGACGACGTCTTTGTCGTCAATGACGGTTCCACCGATGCCACCCTCGCAGCGGCAGCGGGAGCCGGAGCGAGGGTGGTGAC
>JACMJO010000375.1 GCA_014380605.1 Fimbriimonadaceae bacterium
GACCTGTTAGCTTATGAACTTCTCCGATACCAATGATCGCTATCAAAAGGAGAAGGGCGAATACGGGCCAAGGGGATGTGCAAAAAACAGCCGCAAGAACGGGAGGGATGAGGGCAAGGGCAGTTAAGACCCTCGCTCGCATTAGGTAGCGTCCTCTGAAACCGAAACCGACGTCAGCCTCAAAGCAACCTGAACGCGGTTCTCGCACTTCAGTTTGCGCATGATAACGCTGACCAAGTTCTTGATCGATTGTTCTCGAAGCCCGGTTACGGCCGCGATCCGACGATTCGATAGTCCCTTGCCTACAAGCGAAGCAACTTCAAACTCGCGCCGAGTCAGCTCGATCCCCGACCCGTAGTTCTGTCTCCGCTCGCGAACCTTTCCAACAGGCGTCTGCACAAACCTAGCGCCTACTTCGCGAATCGCCCGAAATAGGGTCGTCGATCCAGAGTGGCGCTCGAGGATGGCGTCCATATTGTGATCATTCGCATCGAACAATCCTTCGCCGCCGATGAGGATGATTCCGAAGTCTCCGTAGGCTCGAGCTCCCATGAAGAACTCGACATCGTTTTCCTGCAAGCCGTGGCCCTCCAGGACAATGAGCTGGGCTCGATGGTCCTTGGTCGCCGTAAGGCATGCACGAGGCGTTGACTCACTTGCCACGACATCAAAGTTGCCTTCGTGACTGAGGAGGCTTGCCAGAGCTTCTCGAAAGAGTGGCTCACGACTGCAGAGTACAATGCGCATACGTATGTCCTCGGATGTTGGCTATAAACAAGTATCTTTGTAACCAACATAGACTCACTTGGAAAAGTGTACCATTGTCGACCGGCGAACCCCTTGCCCAATCAGCTACTCCTTGAGAAGAGTGCCTATTTTGCGCTTTACCCGCTGAAGGGCGTTATCGATCGACTTTGGATGACAATCAAGTCGCGAACTCATTTCTCGGTACGAAAGACCATCCAGGTAGCACGCAAGCACCTGTCGCTCCAGATCGCTAAGCGCGTTGGTGACGGTCTCGTCGATGTGCTTGGGCAAGCGACCGCCCAAAAGCTCGGCCACGGGATCTCCGCCAGCCACGCTAGGCAACACATCCATGAGCGTGCTGTCTGCCGTCTCTGCATGGCACGGCCTGTTCAAAGACACGTAGCCGTTCAAGGGAACATGCTTCTGCCGTGTGGCCGTTTTTACAGCGGTAATAATCTGGCGGGTCACGCACAACTCGGCAAAAGGACGGAATCGGTTGAGCCGGTCGGACCGAAAGTCGCGAATTGCCTTGTAGAGGCCGATCATTCCCTCTTGAATGACATCCTCACGATCGGCGCCCATCACAAAATAAGCTCTGGCCTTGTTTTCAACTAATGGTCTAAACCGTGAAATGAGGAATTCAGTGGCCCCTTGATGGCCACACTTGGCCAAATCCACCACCTCCTCCTCCTGCATATAGCCAAACCGAGCACCTGAATGTACTGATCCCGTCTCCAAAGCTCCCTCACTGTCCCCAAAGCCGAAGCGCAACATTGTCGCTTGGCTCTCTACCCTCGACAACAAGTGTAAGGCAACGGACCTGAGATGCCAAGCATTTCAGACAGGAAATTGCCCCGGATATGAAAATAGGGAGCGAACATAAGATTCGCTCCCTATTGTCGATCGGAGGGCTAGGGATTCACTTTGGCTTTCAAGGTCGTAGAGAATGCCTTTTTCAGTCCAAACTGATCGGATATTGTCAAGGTAACGGTAATAGTTCCTGGCTTTCGGAATTGGCGTCGAACATACTGTCCAACCGCATCTTCCTGAATGCCATCCTTGTCATCGAAATCCCAGCTATATTTCAGGATGCTCGATCCGCCGTAACCGTTGGCGGCCAAGTTGACGAAGTCCCCCAGAGCGAGATTCAGTTCACGAACGTTGGGCTCACCAGTGATAGGCGTCGTATCGTTGACTACCCTGAGGTCGCCGATATAGAACGTTGTGATGACGTCGCCGGAAAACCCAATCTCCTTGATTTCCTTATTAGTCCTATCGAACCCGGAAATAGCTTGAAGCGGAATAGCCGCCGTGCGCCAACCCTTGTCGCCAGAACCACTCGTGGAAACAGGAACATAGGCTTCGCTCTTTTTTCCGTCGGTTGTGGTGATGATGAGCCTTAAGGTCTGGAGCTTTTGCGGGGTTCCGCCGGTTTGGCCGCCTGGCCCACCAGGTCCACCTAGACCGCCTGGGCCACCAAAACCCCCAGGTCCGCCGAGGCCACCTTGTCCACGACCTCCGCCGGGTCCGCCTGGCCCACCAGGCCCGCCTTGCCCTCCGGCTGCGCCGCCACGACCCCCACCAGCGAGGCCACCACCTGGGCCGCCAGCTCCACCTGGCCC